>NZ_RZQI01000145.1:0-9472 GCF_003998335.1 Mesorhizobium sp. M7A.F.Ca.CA.002.05.1.1
CGTTATGGCGGCGCAGGCCGAATACGGCCCGCACCTCCAGCAGCTGTTCACGCCGCTGATGACCGGTGTCGGTCCGGTCGAGGCCGGCGTCAGGCTGGGTGCTGAACTCTCCTGGCTGAAATCGCAAAAAGCACTGCCGGATCTCGTTGTTTCGCTCGGTTCAGCCGGCAGTCGGACGCTGCAGCAGACGGAAATCTACCAGGCGGTTTCGGTCAGCTACCGTGACATCGACGCTTCGCCGCTCGGCTTCGAGAAGGGCGCCACCCCCTTCCTCGACCTGCCGGTAACCGTGCCATTGCCCTTCAAGATACCGGACATCAAGCAGGCGACCCTGTCGACCGGCGGCGCGATCATCACTGGCGCGGCGTATGATGCTGTTAGCGCCGACATGGTCGACATGGAGACCTTCGCCTGCCTGCGCGCCTGCCAGCTGTTCGACATTCCGCTGATCGGTCTGCGCGGCATTTCCGACGGGGCGGCGGATCTCAGGCATGTCGGCGACTGGACCGAATATCTTGAAGTCATCGACGAGAAGCTGGCGGACGCCGTCATGCGGCTCGAACGGGCGATCGGCGACGGCGCCCTTCGGACGGAACCACCCCATGAAGATGCCGGACCAGCCTGAAAGTCGGGCTACGCAACCCATTGCGTCGACTCGTTTCTTTCTCTAAACGCTCGCCATGAAAACAGCCAATCATCCCGACACCGTCCTGATTGTCGATTTCGGCAGCCAGTTCACCCAGCTCATCGCTCGCCGCATCCGCGAGGCCGGTGTGTTTTCCGAGATCGTGCCGTTCCAGTCGGCCGAAGCGGCATTCAAGCGCATCAATCCGAAAGCCGTGATCCTGTCCGGCGGTCCGGCTTCGACCGGCGATATCGGCAGCCCGCGCGCGCCGCAGATCGTCTTCGACGCCGGCGTGCCGGTGCTCGGCATCTGCTATGGCCAGATGGCCATGTGCGTGCAGATGGGCGGCGTCGCCGAAAGCTCCGACCATCGCGAGTTCGGCCGCGCCTTCGTCGAGATTCAAAAAGACAGCCCGCTGTTCGAAGGCCTGTGGGCGCCCGGCCAGCGCCATCAGGTGTGGATGAGCCATGGCGACCGCGTCATCTCCTTGCCCAAGGGCTTCGAAGTGTTCGGCAAGTCAGAGGGCTCGCCCTTCGCCATCTTCGGCAACATCGAGCGCAAGATGTACGGCATCATGTTCCACCCCGAGGTGGTGCATACGCCCGACGGCGCCCGGCTGCTCAGGAATTTCGTCCACAACATCGCCGGCATCGAGGGCGACTGGACCATGCGCGCCTACCGCGAGCACGCGGTCGAGACGATCCGCAAGCAGGTTGGCAAGGGCAAGGTCATCTGCGCGCTGTCGGGCGGCGTCGATTCTTCCGTTGCGGCGCTGTTGATCCACGAAGCGGTTGGCGACCAGCTGACCTGCATCCTTGTCGACCACGGCCTGATGCGCAAGGACGAGGCCGCGGGCGTGGTGGCGATGTTCCGCGAGCATTACAATTTGCCGCTCATTCTGGTGAACGCGTCGGACCGTTTCATTGACGCCCTCGAGGGCGAGTCGGACCCGGAGAAAAAACGCAAGACCATCGGCCGGCTGTTCATCGAGGTGTTCGAGGAAGAGGCCAAGAAACTCGGCGGCGCCGAATTCCTGGCACAAGGCACGCTCTATCCCGACGTCATTGAAAGCGTCTCCTTCTCCGGCGGCCCGTCGGTGACGATCAAGTCGCACCACAATGTCGGCGGCCTGCCCGCACGCATGAACATGCAGCTGGTCGAGCCGCTGCGCGAACTGTTCAAGGACGAGGTGAGGGCGCTCGGCAAGGAGCTCGGCCTGCCCGAAAGCTTTATCGGCCGCCATCCATTCCCCGGCCCAGGCCTCGCCATCCGCTGCCCAGGCGGGATCACCCGCGAAAAGCTGGAGATCCTGCGCGAGGCCGATGCCATCTATCTCGACGAGATCCGCAAGGCCGGCCTCTACGACGCCATCTGGCAGGCCTTTGCCGTGCTGCTGCCGGTGCAGACGGTCGGCGTGATGGGCGACGGCCGCACCTACGAGTTCGTCTGCGCGCTGCGTGCCGTCACCTCGGTCGACGGCATGACGGCGGATTTCTACCACTACGACATGGCCTTCCTCGGCGCCGCCGCCACCCGCATCATCAACGAAGTCCGCGGCATCAACCGTGTCGTCTACGACGTGACGTCGAAGCCGCCGGGAACAATCGAGTGGGAATGATTCAGGCCTACTCAAACGCCGCCGAGAATACGCCAATCTGCGATGTAACATACTGAAAACGAAAATAAATCCTTTCAGAGACAATCAGCGACAATCGGCACGCAGAGATTGGCTTTGACGGGCCGCCTGACGGACCTTCCGCATATTGCCCCCCCGAGTTTTTCTAAGTACCGTCAGAGCCAATGAGGCTTGTGACGGTACTTTTTTGTGCCTTAAGGCATTGAAGAAAAAAGGAACTTTCTGTCACGAAGCTTCGAAATTGTACTGACGGTACTTTTTAGGAGGCAATGGGTATGCTGACGGACGCCGCCCTTAAGGCACTGAAACCAAAAGAAAAAGCCTACAAGATTGCTGACCGTGACGGCATGTACATTCGCGTCATGCCCAGTGGCACGATCTCGTTTCGGCTGGATTACAGGCTGAATGGACGCCGTGAGACGGTCTATCTAGGCAGATATGGCAGAGATGGAATCTCGCTCGCGTTGGCACGAGAGAAGTGCCTTGATGCCAAGCGCGCCGTCAGCGAGGGACGTTCGCCGGCGATCGAGAAACAGCGCGACAAGCGCCGCCTGAAAGAGGCAAAGAGTTTCGGCGAATTCGGCGAGAAGTGGCTCGCGGCCGCGCCGATGGCCGACAGCACGCGCGCCATGCGACGCGCCATCTTCGAACGGGAGCTTCTTCCGGTCTGGCGCAATCGCTTGCTGACGGAGATCACGCCCGATGACCTGCGGGCCCATTGTGGCGCGATCGTTGAACGCGGTGCTCCGGCGACCGCCATCCACGTTCGAGACATACTGAAGCAAATCTACGGCTTCGCGATCTTGCATGGTGAGAAGGTCGCCAATCCGGCCGAAGAGGTTGGACCGGCATCGATCGCCACCTTTGTTCCAAAGGATCGCTCGCTTTCGCCCGCGGAAATTCGAGTGATGCTGAAGCAGCTGGAGCATATCGCTACACTCCCCACGATCCGTTTGGGAATGCGGCTTTACCTGCTCACTATGGTGCGCAAGAGCGAGCTGCAGGACGCGGTATGGGACGAGGTCGATTTCGAAAATGCGGTCTGGACGATCCCGAAGGAACGCATGAAGCGCTCGAAGGCGCACAATGTATACCTGTCACGCCAGGCGCTCGACATTATGATCGCCCTAAAGACCTGCGCGGGAAATTCCAGATACTTGCTGCCGTCGCGGTACGACGCAGATGCTCCTATGTCGCGCGCCACCTTTAACCGGGTCACGTACGCCGTCATCGAACGCGCGAAGTCCGAGGGGCTGCCTCTGGAGCCGTTTACGGTTCATGACCTGCGGCGCACGGGCTCGACGCTGTTGAATGAACTTGGTTTCAACAGTGATTGGATTGAAAAGTGCCTGGCGCATGAGGACGGGCGCTCGTCGCGCGGTGTCTACAACAAGGCCGAGTATGAGGTGCAGCGTCGGCATATGATGCAGGAGTGGTCGGACATTTTGGACGCCTGGGTCCAAGGCAAGAAGTATGTGCCAACGCTCATCCCGCCGTCGATGCCGATCTTGCAGGCCGACCCGGCGTTTTGACTGGAGCCCCGGTGTTGCCTTCACGCGACGCGTCTTGACAATTGATCAACGTTTCCGCTGCCAGAGTTGGTGCAATCGCCACATCGCCTTGCTTGTCCGAGCGCCGTCCGGACCACCAGCTACGGGCTTGGGCAGATTTTCTCGACCTTGCCCGAACAGACGGACTTCAGTTTCACCAGACTTGGAAAGTAGTCTGCCAACGGGGCAAATTCTTTTGCAAAGCAGCCGTTGGCGTCGGGCCAAAACCATGGTCCCCCCTTCGGTTCGGGAGGCCAGTGCCCGGGAGGCATGGTCCTGTTAGCGGCCATCTCGATGATGCTGCTGCAGAACTTGTGGTTCGTCGTCACTTGGGGCAGGCCGTGGCACCTGAAACACCCACCTGCGTCTGGGGGAACGATCGGGCCAAAATTAGACCAAGGCTCGGGTTCGTCCCCAAGACCGACAAACTCAAACGTTTGCGACTTCGGCACGTCCTCCGCGTACATTGACTTGATGGTCTGACTAAGCATCGTCTTCGGGTGCACAATGAACGGGTTATTGCCGAGGCGGCAGACGTTGCAACGATCTTCACCGTCTTTGGGATGCACCAGTTCACCGAAATCCCGCGTCTTGAAATCATCCCAGGTGATGCGGCTCGTGCCGGAACCTTCGTAGACAATGTTGTCGAATAAACACGCCTTCTTTTGCAGCTTGTCTGCACAGATCGTGCCGACATATTGCACAGGCCAACCGGGTTTGCGCCTGACGAGCGCTACGCAGAAACCGCCGGAGATATCATCCCTATAGGTCCACACCTCGGCGTCAGTCCAATCTGAAGGGAAGAAATACCTATGTGTTTCGGAACCGAGGTCCTCCCTATGGACCCAGCGCTTGTCCGCCGCGAATGAGCCGGGCACGGGTACTCCCGCATCGCGACACGCCTTCAGGTATGCTGGAACGTCGTCGCGGAATTTCGCCTCGCCCACTGCGGGCCAGCCACTCTCCGTGAGCGCGGGGCCGGCACCTTGTCGCTCGATGATGTCTTTGGCCTTTTGCCATTTGCTGACGAGCCGGCGAGCAACATCTCGCTGCTGTATGGCAGCATCGGTGTTCGCCAGAGCCGCTGCAAGTTCGATCTGCACAAAGCTTCTTTCTGCCTGCTGCGCCCGCGAAACGACTGGTCCCTTGAGCGTATCGATCATCTGCCTGTATCGGTCAGACGCTTCTTCAACGAGCAGCCCTTCGACGCAACCGCGAGCGCGTTCCAGCAGCTCCCCGCGATTCTTGTCGGTGACGTTGACCTCTACTCCTGAGGGCACTTCGAAAATGCCGCCATACGCGGCGACGAGATCACATGACATGGCCAACGAAGAGAGGCTTCCTGATCCTTCATCGGCCGCCATCAATAGGGTCGAGACGTAAGCGACGATCAGCAACGCCCCAGAGGCTGCGACGGTTCTCCAACGCATCAGCATTCAGTTCCTGACAAGCTTGAGCAACCGGGCCGAAACGGTGTGTGAAGGAAAGTCCCTGTAGCGATATTGCATGAAGATGTTTCGCCGAGCCTGTCGATCAGCAAAAGGGCATCGCGGGTTTTCACTGCGGGTCCGCTTGCGGCGATCCAGCGAAGCGCGGCCTCCTGAAGCCCTTTATGCATGCCTGCTTCGTCCAATACCTGTTTCCAGGTCCGCGACTTGAAATGGGTCTTGCCGGCTACAGCCATGACGGCGGGCGAGCGAGCCGTCCAGAATGTCCGCCGCAACCATTCGCTGCAGAACGTCGGCCACATCGACGAGCGGAACCGTCAGCGGCAGATAGCCAATCTCTGCCGGACCATGAATCATGGCGACATCGGCATCGGCACTGCGGCGTCCTGTGAGATAATCCTCGAAGACTTTCCGATGCCGATCATCCCGAACTGCCAGCATTCAGCTGCTCTGAGGGCACCCATGCTCGCCGCACCGAGTAGGCGGCAGCCGGCGTCAAGCGCGAACAGAATTTCCTTGTGCCATACTGCAGGTCCCGATTCGAATAGGCCGTCGATCAACCCGATGACCTTGCGCCCCTCGAGCACCGCGCGCATGACATCGCCGCACCGGGCCGGTGGCGCAATGTCAAACGCCTGCCCACCTTGCACACCAGCGAGCGCGATACAGGCTTGGACCGACGAAGATCAGAGGCCTTATGCGAGGCTCCATTGCCGCAGTAGCTTGCGGGCAGCTCGTCCGGACTGTGCATAGGATTCGGGTTGGTGCGTGCTGACCAGGTCGTCGGCAAGCACGCGTACCGCTTCGATCCCGAATCTGCCGCCGCCGAGCGGGAAAACATAGATGTCGCGGACGCCCTCCGTCACGCTGCCGACGGTATCTTGCAAACTCAGATCCTGGCGTTGGTTCAGGAGGCCACCTTGCGGCAGAAGCCGGTAGCTGCCGAACAAGCACGATCCAAGGTCGGGATTGTAGGTGAGATAATAGGAGCAATGGACATTGTCGAGTGGACGCGATGGATCCCATATATCCTTCGTTCCTAGGACATAATCATTCCTCGTGCGCAGGACGGTGGCGGATTGTCCGGCCTCGAGATCGTCCAGTTGAACAAGCCTCCTGTTTCAGTCTTAGTATCGGCGCTAACCATCCAGATCGCGCTATGCCGTTCTTGCCGCGTGATCCAGGCCTTTGACAGGACGGGCTCGGCGTTGTTTCACGTCGGGATTTGGTGCGCGGAGGATAGGTTTCGAGCGGCGGGCCGAAAGCCATGCCTGAACCTCGCCGAGGTCCCAAACCACGCATCGGGCGGTCAACGCGAAGCGTCGCGGAAATTCGCCCCGCTGTTCCATTTCGTAGATCGTGCTGTCTGCAAGGGGCACCATTTCACGCAATTGGTGTCTCCGGATTGTACGCTTCAGTACCTCTTCATTCGATCGACCCATTTCGCACTCCTCAGCATGGGCCCAAATTCAAGGCGAAGGTGTTCGATAATGAAAGAGCGTCCTGTCCCGCGTCGCATCATCGGCGGTTTTGACCTGCAAAAGGGACAAGTCACGCGTTGTGGTGGTCAACTTTTCGCAAATGGCTTCTGCCGCCACGACACTCGCGCCAACCCGCATCTGCAATCTCGGATCGATCTCCAGCGTGCGCAGGAAGGCGATTCGTTCTGTCAGCCCGGACTAGGTTCGACGCACCAGGTGCTTCCGGCGCCGAGCGCAGCCAATGAAAGCGGGTTTGGCCGATTCGACGGATCAACCTCCAACAGCCTGTCCATTGAGGCAAGCCGATCCAGCGAGATACCCGCAATGATCGCGTTCTCTGCCCGTCGGCGGGCAATCCGTATGCAGACCTGGTTTCTGATCGGCAATGATGTCGCCGAACTCATGACCGTTCTTTGGCAAGCGGCCTCGGCCGCACGATGCTCAAATCAAATTTGGTTGGCAGGTCAGGTCCCGTATTGTTGACGGCGGAGGTGGGCATTCGATGGGCGGGCGGGATGATGACCATCCGGACGTGTCGTTCAGGCCAGAGCGGCTTCCCGAAAATCAGAAAAAAGACAGCTATCAGGATGATGACCAATCCCGCTGCAAACGCGTTCGCGATGATCTCACCAGGATGCATGCGCTCTCCATGAATGAGTACCCGCCACGCCAAGCGAGCCGTGGCGGGTAATCAACCAACCGACGATGAAGACAATGATCGACGGTCACATTTCCAAATGTGGAAAAGGCTCCGTTGTTTCATGGGTCAGACCTTTGCGCTTCCATGTTGGGCTTTAGTCGGATCCGAGCAAGAAGGTGGTAGCAGTGCCAGCGCGAAGGCCCGTCACTGACCAGCAATGACGGGACCTGCCCCGTCGGGACACTTGGCCCGGGGTCGCAAGCGAAGCTACGAACGATCTTAAGAGGCATTCCCACTGACACCGTCAGCAATCCCCCCGACATGAGGATGATGCCTGCTTGCCGCTGGTTCTCCAGAAGGGTCTTGGCAAGTGCCTCAACTCTGGGGCGCGCGCCCTGATAACCGGGCACGCCGTTCGACGGCACCTACTTGCTACCCGTGCGGCCATTTCAATCGAGGATGCCGGCCGTTCGCAAATTCGCGAGGAGTCTGGCAGGGGCATCATTGCAGCTGATAGAAGACTGCTCGGCCATGCTCAGCGAGCACCAGGCCGCTATTTCGGCAACCAAGGCCTCGCCTCCGTCAATGGACGCCGAAACAAGGTGTCCGTCGTTGCCCATGGCAATTGCAACAGTGCCGTCCGCGCCATATCCGATCGCCGCAATTCTTTGAAATCGCCGGTCGCCGTCGACACGGACGTCGAACAGCACCGAGCCGGCGGTCTTTTCCGCCGCGTCTTCCACGCGATCGGAAAACGGGCGATTCATACTGCCTAGATTTGACAGCGACTGTTCAAACAAGACGAGTTCCACGTACTGCGCATTCATGAAGCGACTATGAGCGCGCGGGAGCAGCCGGCAATCCTGCCGTCGCCATTTCACACAGGAAACCTAAGTTGGGAGGGCAATCGGATTTGACACAGGGCATGTCCTCACCCGAGTTCGTGTCTCCCGAACGTCGCTCCTTGAGTTGAAGGTTGCAACGGCATCGTCGAGGGCCGTGACTATGCCGATGTTCGTCCCTGATTTTCCGTGCCGCACCCGATGAACTATCTCGGATAGCTGGGCGCGATCGGTCGATACGCCAAGCCATTCGCGGGCGTTGCACCGGCCGGCCCCCGGGGTGGCACTCCCAGTGAGGAGGACCCAACCGCCCTCCGCACGAGCGGCAGAAGCGGCCGCTGGTCGAAGATTTCACCAAGAGTTTTGCTGGAGCCTTGCTTTCGCATCGTCAACAAGGACGAAGGCGAGCGCCAAAGTGCAGCCTTTCGGAACTTGGTGGCAGAGACCGGAAGCTTTTATGTAGCTTCGAAGTCTAAATTTAAGCAGTTCGTTCTAGGTTGACCGGTGGGCTTGTTGTCAAGGAAACGCAATTGGGTGGATCGGGCAGAGCAATTTTCAATTTCGAAGGCGCAAGAAAGGCAGTTTTTTCAACGGCCAACTTGCCGGCGGCAATTGCGGTCGCCGTGCTTGTGATTTGCGCGATTCTTGCCGACTTGCAGAACACGAAAGTCTCCGATCAGCTCGCGCGCGCCGAAGTCCAAGCCAAGGTCAATATCATCCGGGCCAAGCTCGAAGGCAATGTAAACGGTAACCTCCAACTCGTTCAGGGCCTGGTCTCGACTGTGGTTACGGAGCCGTATATGGGGCAGCAGAGATTTGCCTCCCTTGCCAGCAACCTGTTCCAACAGAAATCGCAGCTGCGCAACATCGCCGGTGCTCCCGATCTCGTCATCTCACTGATGTATCCCATGGAAGGCAACCAGAAGGCGATCGGGCTCGATTACCGAAAGAGCGAGGCGCAACGAACGGCCGCGCTTCGCGCGCGCGACCTTGGCATTCTTGTGCTGGCAGGTCCCGTCGATCTGGCCCAGGGAGGGCGGGGCTTTGTCGGCCGCATTCCCGTCTTTGTGCCGACGGCGGGCGGCGGCAGCCGCTTCTGGGGCATCATCTCGGCCGTCATCGATGTCCACCAGCTCTACGCGGCAAGTGGCCTGAATGACCCCGGGCTAGACATCGACGTCGCGCTGACGGGGACCGACGGGCTGGGCGGGGGCGGCAAACGTTTCTTCGGGGGAGACACTGTCCTCGCC
>NZ_RZQI01001461.1:0-816 GCF_003998335.1 Mesorhizobium sp. M7A.F.Ca.CA.002.05.1.1
GGATAACTGCAACATCGGCTCGCAGGACATAACCATCGGCGCGCGTGCCGATGTCGTCGGCTGCGTGGACCCAACGTGCCGAAAGCCCCAGCCGGCCGTCCAGGACATAGACCTGCACCCAAGGCGAGATTGTGGTGACCTCGGCGGTGGCGAAATTGTCATAGCGAGCATCGATGTTGAGCGAGAACGGACCGAGCGCTTTCGCGGGCGCCATGATCCGCCACGAAGCGCCGGCCCCGACCGAATATCGTGCCAGGAAGTCGGCATCCGGCGTCGCCGCTGCCAGCACATAGGCCGAAACCGTGGCCGAAAAGGCCTGGTCGATGCGGCCGTCGATCTGAACATCGGTGCGACCGTAGCGAGTCGCCATCCGGGTGTGGCCCGAAATGGTCGTCTGCGGGGTGAGCCGATAGGCAAGGCCGGTCGAACTGTCTGTCCAATCACCAAGTCCATCGGTGAGGTCGCTCACTTCGCTACCGATATCGAGCCGCCATTTGCGCGGCGGTGGTGCGGCCAGTCTCTGCTCGATGTCGCGCGAGCCGGGTTCGAGGGCAAGCGCCTGCCGGTAGGCATCGCGCGCGGCGTCGTCGTCGCCACGGGCGCGGCGCACATCGCCGATTCCCACCAGCGCTTCGGCATTGCGCGGATCAATCGCCAGCACCCGCTGAAACGACTGCTCGGCCCGCGTGTAATCCCGCTCGAGCAAAGAAATCCGTGCGTCGAGGGCGATCGCCTCGGCAAGGTCCGGCTGGCGATCTGGCAGGGCGACGTGCCGCGCGCCCGCGCGATGATCGATGATGTGCTTGGCACCGCGCC
>NZ_RZQI01001462.1:0-811 GCF_003998335.1 Mesorhizobium sp. M7A.F.Ca.CA.002.05.1.1
GGCTCCAGAGCGCAATGACCGCCGTCCGAAACTGGCGCTGCGCCAGCGGGCCAGCGACCACCCCATGGCGATGTTCATGGTGCTGGCTGCTTGCGCCTTCGTCGGCATGGCGTTCACGCCGACAATCGGGCCGGCCTTCGCTTCGTTGAATCCGCCGTCCAATCTCATCGACGGCGCGCAGACGACGACCAGGACCGCGCGTCTGCCGGTACCGGTGACCGACTTCGCCTGCAAGGGCCAGACCTGGGGTGCCGAGAGTATCGATTGCCTGCGCGCAATCGCCGAACAGTCCGGAACACACAAGAGCCGCGCCATCCGCATGATCGCCACTGCCGCACCGTTGGCCGACACGCCGAATATTTTCTGATTTTGTCGTAGCACGATCCGAAACCGTTCCCGTTTTGGGATCATGTTCTGGACTCCCCGAGCGCTCCCTCCAGCGCGCTCTTCTTCGGCCCCCGCCCCCGGGGGCCTCTTTTTTATCCTTTAAAGGCCGCCTGTTCGGCAATGGCAGACAGCACACTGCGCACATCAAGCGTGCTGAACGGCTTTTCCAGGATCTGCGGCCGCTGCTGTGCCGGCAGGGCCTCGATTTCGGCTTTCGCACCGATCAGGTCGCCTGTGACCAGCACGAAACGCCGCGCCAGGTCAGGCTTTTCGGCGAGCAGCTCGCGATAGATCGATATGCCGCTGACGCCGGGCATGCGCAGGTCCGAAAAGACGATGTCCGGCGGCATGTGGCCGCTCAAAGTGGCGGCGGCCGATTCCCAGACAGGAACGATCCGCGACTTGATGCCCATCAGCTCGAGAA
>NZ_RZQI01001463.1:0-808 GCF_003998335.1 Mesorhizobium sp. M7A.F.Ca.CA.002.05.1.1
GTCATCGGCAGCGGCATCGATCTCGTCCATCCGCTGGCCGCCGCCCGCAGCCTCGCCGACGCCATCCCCAATGCGACCTTTGCCGAGGTGATGCCGAAGGCCACCGACAAGGAGTGCCATTTCGCCGAAATTCGCGCCGCCATCGCGGACTTTCTCGACATGAATTTCAACAACCAGGACCAGTCATGACCTCGAAACCTCTCTCAGGCCCGGCCGCCATCGCCGCATTGCCGCGCGACCGGATGATCGCCGAATTCTCGCTCTGGTCGGCCAATCTCGCCAATTTCGAAAACGACTTGAAGCGCATCGAGCCCTATGTCGATCTTCATCATATCGATGTGGCGGACGGTCATTTCGCACCGTCCTTCCTGTTCTTCCCCGATCTCGTCGCCCGCATCGCAGGGCTGACGGCGAAACCCATCCATGTCCACCTGATGGTCGATGAAGCAATCGTCGAGGCGCAGACGCGCCAGTTCATCGAAGCCGGCGCCGACATGATCAGCGTCCATGCCGAGAATGGCGAAGCCGGATTGCGCGCCGTGCGGCTGGCGCGGGAGCTCGGCGCCGAGGCCGGCGTCGTACTCAGGCTGGAGACGCCTGTGGAAGCGGTGACGGCCTTCGTCCCGGAAGTCGCCTTCGTGACGCTTCTTGGAACCGCAATCGGCGTCAAGGGACAGAGCCTGTCGGACAAGGCCTGCGACAGGCTGGGCGCTGCCCGCGCCATCCTGAGAGAGGCCGGCCGCGAGGCGCAAGTGGTTCTGGCGGCCGATGGCGGCATCCGCCACGAGACCGTGCCGTTGCTGCGTGC
>NZ_RZQI01001464.1:0-804 GCF_003998335.1 Mesorhizobium sp. M7A.F.Ca.CA.002.05.1.1
GTTCGGGCTGGCCTTGATGGTGCTGGGCGCGGTCATCTATCTGTTGCGGCAGACTGGGAAACACGGCGGGGGCTGACCGCTGGCCGAGGCAAAGCTGAAAGGAGCAGGCAGGGCAGGCTTCCCGGCACCCCCGCCTCGGGCTGGAGCACCTAGCTAAAACCGCTGGCGAAACGCGACCGATTTGCGTATCACTCCGCCGCGCCAATGGAACCATTTTCGATGTTTGAAGCCCTGCAGCCCGCCCCCGCCGACAAGATCCTCGCCCTGATCGGCCTTTATCGCGCCGATCCGCGTCCAGACAAGGTCGACCTCGGTGTCGGCGTCTACAAGGATCGCGACGGCAAGACGCCGGTCATGCGCGCCGTGCGCGAAGCGGAACAGCGCCTGCTGCAGGCCCAGGACACCAAGACCTATCTCGGCCTTGCCGGCGATACCGGCTTCAACACGGTGATGGCCAAGCTCGCCTTCGGTCCAGGCGCCGACATGACGCGCATCCGCGCCGCACAAGCGCCCGGCGGCTCCGGCGCGCTGCGGCTGGTGGCGGAACTGCTGAAGCGGACACGCTCGGATGCAACCATCTGGCTGTCGGACCCGACCTGGCCGAACCACATGCCGGTGATGCGCGCCGCCGGCCTGCAGATCCGTGAATACCCCTATTTCGACGCCGCCTCGGGCGCTGTTCGCTTCGACGACATGCTGGCGGCGCTGCGGACCGCAAAGAGCGGCGACGTCGTACTGCTGCATGGCTGCTGCCACAACCCGACCGGCGCCAATCTGGATGCGGCACAGTGGGCAGCCGTTACC
>NZ_RZQI01001465.1:0-803 GCF_003998335.1 Mesorhizobium sp. M7A.F.Ca.CA.002.05.1.1
TCCCAAAGTCATTCATGACTTCAGCCGTAAAATGGCCACGCACGCCCACGGTCTTGCTGCGTTCCGATATGATACGAAGGAAGCGTTTACTGCCCTCTGGGATATCTGTGACTTTTTCACCGATGATAGAAGCTTGCGCCCCGAGGCCGGCAACCAAGCATGGCAGCTTGGTCGGCTCGATAAAGTCAGCCAAGTAGGACAAATCAAAATTTTTGAAAATGAAATTTGCTGCGGCGATAGCAATGATGTCGAAACGTTCGTTTGCTTCTTGCGGGGAATAGTCCAACCCCTGACCGAACTCTTCAAAGCGAATTTCCTCGAACAGAGACTGCCCTATCAGAAGATTTCCGGTGTTATATCCAATGATTTCGAATTTCTTTTCAAAAGCAATCTGCGGATCAGGATGCGGAGCTATTGGCGCTCCCAGAAAAAGAACTCTCACTAAAATCTCCTCGACGCTCTGTAGACATCTAACTCCCCACAGTCACCAGCGTCGTCATTCTTGAATTGGAATACCAAATCGTTCACTGAGTTCATGGCTGTAGATGCTCGCTCGTTCGAGCGCGGCAGGTCCAAGATCGTGGCTGCGGATTGTATCGGCCTGTACCTGCCTGATCTCCTGTAGGTGCCTGAGATCGAAATTTCCTATGGTTACGCTCGACTGATGCCGGCGGTGTGAATTGAGCGAACGCGGGGAAAAAGCGATCGAACCATTTTCGAGCAGACGCAAATATGTCACCCAATCCCCGGCGTTGCGCAACGACATGATCTCTTCGCTGTGTTTGGCCATCGCATTGCTGAGC
>NZ_RZQI01001466.1:0-803 GCF_003998335.1 Mesorhizobium sp. M7A.F.Ca.CA.002.05.1.1
CAGGTGACCCATGACGCGATGATCGATCTTCTGGCGCGTTATCCGGATCTTGCCGGCTGCTACGTCGCCGGCGGCGGCATGGAAGGCGCGGTCTCGGCGCTGCGGGCAGCGAAGCCCGCGACCATGCCGGTGGTGGTCTGCAACGAGATCAACGCCGAATCGCGCGCGGCACTCGCCGACAACATCCTCACCATGGTGATCTCGACCCCGCTCGCCGCTTTGTGCCGTGAGCTCGTCGACCTGATGGCGCATGCCATCGAAACCGGCGCCGCCAACGCTCCGGGCCAGACCTTCCTGCCCTTCGACATCTACCTGCCGGAAAACATCTAGCCCGCCGCCGCGCAAGCCCGCCGAGGCAAATGATAGAATCCATCAGAGCGATGCGTAAATCGGCCCGCAGGCCGCGGAATCGCCCTTGACGCCCCGATGTGAAATGGAATAAATATTTCATCATCTGTGTATTTTGGTTCTTTCGTTCCGGAATATCTGTTTCAAACAGAGGGCTTGACGTTCCAGCCAGGAGGCAGGCGTCACCCGGAACAGAAAAGACATCAGGGAGAGATTCCCCGGGGAGATCGGGGATTCCGGATAAATCGGTGAAACCGGGCACCAATATGTGGAGGAGAAACACAATGAAGAAATTGATTTTGGGCGTCGCCTTCGCGGCGCTGATGAGCTCATCCGCCATGGCCGCCAAGGTTGGCGTGTCGATGGCCAAGTTCGACGACAACTTCCTGACCGTGCTGCGCAACGGCATGATCGAGCAGGCCAAGGGCATGAGCGGCGTCGAGCTGCAGGTCGAG
>NZ_RZQI01001467.1:0-799 GCF_003998335.1 Mesorhizobium sp. M7A.F.Ca.CA.002.05.1.1
GTCATCAGTTTGGCCATTGAGGCCGGCGGTATCGGCTTGTCGGCATCCTTGGAAAAAAGCACCGTCCCGGTCTCGGCGTCGATCATGAAGGCCTGTGCGGCCTTGGTCTCGAACAGCTGCGCGCCGGCCGGAGCCTGGAAAAACAGCAGCAGGCCAAAAACCAGAAGCCCGGCGAGCGGGAGCAAGCGAAATTGCATGATGTTCGACCCGTTGGCCGGCACCGCCGGCAAGCCCGCAAAAAGTATCGGGCTTTTTGCACGGCGGATCAACCGCGTAGCCGAAATCCAGCCTGGCTTGTACTCAGTTGCGCACAGCCAGCGCATCGGGAGCGCCATGCGACCAGGCAGCCTGCAACATCTCGTCCAGATTGCGGTGGCCATCGGGATAGAGATTGACCGAATACCAATCCTCGCCGTCGAGTTCCGAACGCTGGATCTCGATCTTGCCGAAGGCGGCAAGCTGAGCGGCAATACGCTTGGCTTCTCCGGCATCCTCGAACGAACCGGCAGCGACGTAGTCGGTGGACGGACCGGCCGGTGGCGGCTGCCGCTTCCACGATTGAAGCACGTCGGCCGGCGACATCCCGTCGCCACCCATCGCGGCGAAGGCACTTGAGGCGCGTTCGACCCGCTCGTCGGCATAGGACAGCGAGGCCATGGCAAACGGTGATTGCGGCGGCAGATTGATCTGCGGGCGTTCCGGCACGATCGGGCCGAAATCCGGAAGCGCCAGATCGCCATACGCCGACGACTGCGCCGACATGACCGGCTGGACAGAACCGGAATCGGTCAACTGGCCC
>NZ_RZQI01001468.1:0-797 GCF_003998335.1 Mesorhizobium sp. M7A.F.Ca.CA.002.05.1.1
ATGTCAGGCAGCAGCCTCGGACACGGCTCCGCGGCCCCGACCACCATCTGCACCGGGCTGACGCCGGCCCACACCGGATGCCCGTAATCCTCCTCGTCGTCGCCGACGCCCTTGGCGCGCACTTTGGCCGATGCCTCCTCGATGCGCATGCCGATCACCGTCGTCGCCTTGGCCTCCTGCACCGAGATCGGCCGCAAGGTCTCGCTCCGGCCGGGATAGAAGCGGTCGACGACTCCGGCCAGCGCCTTCAGTTTCTCATCAGGTTCGTCGATGATCCGCGCTGTACCGAAACACATTGCCGAGCGGTAATTGGCGGAATGGTTGAAGCCCGAGCGCGCCAGCACCAGCCCGTCGAGATGCGACACCGTCAGACACGCCGGCGTGCCGCCGCGCAGATTGCGCAGCATGCGGCTGGCCGACGAGCCGTGCCAGTAGAGCATGTCGTCCTCGCGCCAGTGGATGGTCGGCGTGCAATAGGGCTGGCCGTCGAACGTATAGGCGACATGGCACAGCAGCCCGGCATCCAGCACCGCGAAGACTGCCGCATGGTCGTAGCTGCCGCGCTCGTGCAGGCGCTTGACGCGGTTGCGGCTGGTGGTCGGAAAGCTGGCTGGCGTGTCGTTCACGGCTTGCATCCTTGGTTGTTGTCTGCCAACCATGCGCCATGACATTGGTTGATAAAAGAACCAATCCGATGAAGAAAAAACAGACCAATTTGCCGGATTGGTCGGCGCTGATCCCGGTCCTCCCGGGCGACGGCCCGCGCAGCCGCGAGCTTTATGCGGCGCTCAGGCGGC
>NZ_RZQI01001469.1:0-794 GCF_003998335.1 Mesorhizobium sp. M7A.F.Ca.CA.002.05.1.1
ATCCAGCAGCGTCGAGGCGGAGCCGAGGCCGCCGTCAACCCGACCGGATCGGTGACCACAGGCCGAACCCGCCATTTCTGGGCAGCACCGTTCGAAATCGGCAACGAATTCGGCGGGCTTGGTTATCCCTCGCCGATGCCGGACGATGCGAAACGGATTCTTTTGAAACACCGCGACAAGCATGTTGGCAGGCAGATGGAGACCGGCGGCAACACCACCATCGCCGTCATTGCCACCGATGCGGTGCTCACAAAAGCTGCCGCCAAGCGCCTGGCGATATCGGCGCATGACGGGTTCGTGCGCGCGATATGGCCGACGCACACACCGGCCGATGGCGACCTTGTGTTCGCGCTGGCGACCGGCACGAGCGGTATCGAACTCTCCGCCGATGCGGCGATCGATCTCTACGCCGCAGCCGGCGCCACCATGGCGCGCGCCATCAGCCGCGGCGTCTATGCGGCAACCCCTGCCGAAAACGATCTGTTTCCGGTCTGGTCGTCACGCCTGAGGTGAAGCGATAATCAGACCCGATCGGACTTTTCTTCCTCGAACGTCACCGCAACATCGGAATTCGCCGACAGCCAGACCTTCTTGCCGTCGACTTCGGCAATCAGGCTCAGGGGAATATAGTGATGATGGCCCTTGTGAGCGCCCTCGCCGCTATCGGCCTTGGTCAGCTTGATGCGCTGGCCATCGACCTTGTCGACAGTGCCGACATGCACGCCGTCGGCGCCGACGACTTCCATATGCTCGCGAATTTTGCTGGTGTCGGTCATGGTGGTCTCCATTGGGAC
>NZ_RZQI01001470.1:0-793 GCF_003998335.1 Mesorhizobium sp. M7A.F.Ca.CA.002.05.1.1
CCTCGACCGAGCGGCAGGTGCGCATTGCGGGCGCCACCCGGCGCTGCAGGAACCCGCGCCATGTGTCATAGCCGGGCACAGCCTCTTCCTCGAGCGCCTCCAGCCGTTCGCCGACGATGCCGTCATAGGCACGGCTGGCGCCGAAACGGTAAAGGCTCGACGCCGCGTCCGCCTCCAACTCCGCCGCAAGTTCGGTCAGATCGGCCAGCAAGGTCTGGCTGTCGCGAGTCCCGGCGACCTTCATCTCCAGCGTGGTCTGCGCCAGCCGGTCTTCGATGCGGCGGGCACGGCCGGACAAGGTCAACGCCAGCGGCAGGCCGAGCATGGCCAGCGTCCGATAGGTTTCGATGTCGATAAGCCGCTGCGACAACGCGCCGGTACGCGCCGGGGTCAAGCCGCGATCGAGCAGCAGCATGCGCGTCAGGCCATCGCCATCCTGGCGAAAATCGGTGACGATGGCGGCGTTTCCGCGCTCGACCAGCGAGTAGCACAGGCTGGTCGGATCGAAACCGGCTATCAGCTGCTCGCTCGCTTGCGTCCATTTGCGGATTTCGAGCCTGATGCCGGAGATGCAGGTTCCCGGCGGCGAAAACCCGTTGCCGAAGGGGGAGTCCTCCTGCGCCCTGCCGCTCTCGGAAAGCGGCCCTTCCCACAAATAGGTCGAGAATTCGGTGTGCCGCTCCCAGCGCAGCGAGCCCTTGCCCCATTTCATGGCATGATGGCGGGCCTGGCGGTCGGGCGCGGCGACGCCGAGGCGCCGCGACAGTTCGGAAAGCACCGCGTGGTCGACGCC
>NZ_RZQI01000146.1:0-9401 GCF_003998335.1 Mesorhizobium sp. M7A.F.Ca.CA.002.05.1.1
GAGATCACCGAGTCCAACGGTTCGTCGTCGATGGCCACCGTCTGCGGCACCTCTCTGGCGCTGATGGATGCCGGCGTGCCGCTGGCCAAGCCCGTCGCCGGTATTGCCATGGGCCTGATCAAGGAGGGCGAGCGTTTCGCCGTTCTGTCCGACATCCTTGGTGATGAGGATCACCTCGGCGATATGGACTTCAAGGTCGCCGGCACCGCCAACGGCATCACCTCGTTGCAGATGGATATCAAGATCGAAGGCATCACCGAGGAGATCATGAAGATCGCGCTGGACCAGGCCAAGGATGGCCGCCAGCACATCCTCGGCGAGATGGCGCATGCTCTGACCGGCGCGCGTTCGGAACTCGGTGAGTTCGCACCGCGCATCGAAGTGATGCACATCCCGACCGACAAGATCCGTGACGTGATCGGCTCGGGCGGCAAGGTGATCCGCGAGATCGTCGAAAAGACCGGCGCCAAGATCAACATCGAGGACGACGGCACGGTCAAGATCGCTTCGTCCAACGCCAAGGAGATCGAGGCGGCGAAGAAGTGGATCCACACCATCGTCGCCGAGCCGGAAGTCGGCGAGATCTACGAAGGTACGGTCGTCAAGACCGCGGATTTCGGCGCTTTCGTCAACTTCTTCGGTCCGCGTGACGGCCTCGTCCACATCTCGCAGCTTGCCAACGACCGGGTCGCCAAGACCTCGGACGTGGTCAAGGAAGGCGACAAGGTCTGGGTCAAGCTGATGGGCTTCGACGAGCGCGGCAAGGTCCGCCTGTCGATGAAGGTCGTTGACCAGGCCACCGGCAAGGAACTCGCCCGCGACAAGAAGAGCGAAGGCGAAGAAAACGCCGCCTGAACGTCTTGAGTTCATGAATTGAAGCGGGCGCGGCTTATGTCGCGCCCGTTTTCATTTCAGCCCCGGTTTTCACTTTCAAATAGCCCAGACAAGTCGAGATCGAACGATGTCCGCCGAGCCGTTGAAGACGCTTTTCCATCCCTTCGAGGCCGAGGCTGTTGCTTTGCCGGGAAAGGGCGAGCGCGTGCTGTTTCTCGGCGCTGAGCCGGGTTTTCGCCTGCCTGAAGGCTTCGAGGCGACGCTTCACCTCGTGCAGGGCTTCCGGCCGCATTTTAGCGCGCTGCAGGCGTCTGGCTGCGCCGTCACCGCGCAAGTGGAAGGCGATGGCTTCGATATGGCACTTGTGCTTGCCGGCCGGCATCGGGGTCTGAACGAAGTGCGCCTCGCGGAGGCGCTTGAGCGTGTGGCGCCGGGCGGCTTGGTCGTCGTTGGCGGCGGCAAGGACGATGGCATTGCCAGCCTGCGCAAGCGGGTCGGCGAACTTGTCCCCCTCGAGGGCCATCTGCCGAAATATCACGGCATCGCCTTCTGGTTACGCCGTCCCGCCGACCTCGCCGCCGCGGAGGAACTGCGCGCCGCCAATCCCGCTCTGCTGGTTGAAAACCGGTTCCGCACCGCGCCCGGCATGTTTTCCTTCGACCGGATCGATACCGGCTCGAAATTGCTGGTCGAGAACCTGCCCAATGATCTGCGTGGCAACATTGCCGATTTCTGCGCCGGCTGGGGGTATCTGGCTGCCGAGATCGCCGTCCGCTCACCGGGCATTTCAGCGCTCGACCTCTATGAGGCCGATTTCGCCTCGCTCGAAGCCGCAAAGCTCCATCTGGCAGGGGTCGGCCAGTCGATCGCCAGGAATTTCTTCTGGATCGATCTGCTGAAGGAACCGGTCGAGAAGCGCTACGACGCGATCGCCATGAACCCGCCCTTTCACCGCAGCCGGGCGGCCGAGCCGGAGATCGGCGCCGGCATGATCCGCGCGGCGGCCAAGGCCTTGAAACCAGGTGGTCGGCTGTTCATGGTCGCCAACCGCCAGCTTCCCTATGAGCCGATCCTGGCGGCCGCTTTTTCGAGCCATGCCGAACTCGCCCGCGACGGCATGTTCAAGGTGCTTGTCGCTCGTCGTTGATACAATGCACCGCGTTCAATGCAGATTGGCGACGCGTCGGACCTCATCGGTGACATGCACGTCGCCGACCCTGATCTTGAGGGGGGCCGGCCTGCCGTACAGGTAGCCTTGCACCACCTCGCAGCCGGCTGCCCTGAGCAGCGTCGCCTGGCTTTCGGTCTCGACGCCTTCGGCAATGATGCTGACGCCGAGCGCGCGCGAAAGCCCGACGATCGTCGAGACGACCGCGCCGGAGCTGGAGTCGGTGTCGAGGCGGCTGACGAAGGACCGGTCGATCTTCAGCTTGCCGAATGAGAAATCGATCAAATAGCTCAAATTGGAATAGCCGGTACCGAAATCGTCGACGGCGACCGAGATGCCCATATCCGCAAGCTCCTTCAGGATGGCGGCGGCGCGGTCGCGGTCCTGCATCATCGCCGTCTCGGTCACTTCCAGCTCCAGCCGCGACGGCTTGATGCCGGTGCTCGTCATGGCGTCGTGCACGATGCCGACGAAGTCCTTGGTCATGAACTGGACGGGCGAGATGTTGACGGCGACGAAGCAATCGTCGGGCAGATGCCGGGCGTCGCTGCAGGCTTTGCGCAGCACCCATTCGCCGATCGGGCCGATCATGCCGGTTTCCTCGGCGATCGGAATGAACTCCATAGGCGGGATCATGCCGCGTTCCGGATGCCGCCAGCGGATAAGCGCTTCATACCCGACGATGCGGCCGGTCGGGAGATCGAGCTGCGGCTGGTAATGAAGGTCGAAGTCACCACGTTCGAAGGCTATGTGCAGTTCGGATTCGATCCATTGGCGATGGTCGGCGACCCTGCCCATTTCGGCATGGAAGACCGACCAGTTGCCGACGCCGCTGGCGCGCGCGTTCTGCAGCGCCAGATTAGAGCGGCGCAGGATGAGGACCGGATCGACGCCGTCCTTTGGCATCGCCACGATGCCGACCGACAGGCTGACCGATTGCAGGTGCGTACCGAGATCATAGGGCTCCATCATCTCGTCGATGAGCCTCTCTATGGTGCTTTCCAAGGACCCCGAGACTTGATTGTCGGGCAGCAGGATCGCGAATTCACCGGCGCCGATGCGTCCGATCAGCGCGCGCGGTGGCACGCACGTCTTCAAGCGCTTGGTGAAGGCGCGGATCAACTCGTCGCCCTGGCTGTAGCCGATGGCGTCATTGATCTGCTTGAAGCGGTCGATGTCGATATCGATGAGGAACATCGGCTCGCCGGTCCGGCTGGTCGCGCATGCCGCCTCGGCAATCTTGCCGACCATCGCCGGGCGTGCCACCAGGCCGGTCAGCTTGTCGAAATGGGTTTCCGTGAAGACGAAATCCGCTGATTCATCGACGCCGGCGAAGAAGGACATCGCGGCGACCGACGCCGCCAGTGCGCAAAGAGCGGCCATCACCGAGACCATCATGTCCGCGGAGATGCCGGCAAAACCATCGCCGAGACCGAGCTTCAGGCCCCAGAGCCCGAGGACGAAACTGCCGAGACCCGAACTCGCTATGGTGAGCAGTCGGAACACCGGTGTTCGCTTCGGGTGGCTGACGGCGAGCATTGAAAGTTCCCCTGAGTACGGGGCTTTCTAGCGGATATCTCCTTAAAATGAGTTTCCGCGAATGAATCCAATTTTATTGGACCGAAAGTATTTCTTGAGCGGATCAACGCGCCTGGCGCTGAAACGGATTCAACTGGCGCGCCTAAGCTTCGTGTCTTCAAATGTCGCCATTTTAAAACCGCCGCGCATCTTTGGGCGGCAGGCGTTAGTCTCGTGCGCCGTCGGTCTGCTTCAATTCGTCGAGCGTCGGCATGGAAACGATGTGATAGCCGGAATCGACATAGTGGATTTCGCCGGTAACCCCGGAAGACAGATCCGACAACAGATAAAGTGCCGAGCCACCGACCTCGTCGATGGTCACCGTGCGGCGCAGCGGCGAGTTTCGCTGCTGGTAGGAGAACATGTGGCGCGCATCGGAAATGCCGGCGCCGGCGAGCGTGCGCACCGGTCCAGCCGAAATGGCGTTCACCCTGATGGCGCGCGGACCGTAGTCGTTCGCAAGATACCGGACACTCGCCTCCAGCCCTGCCTTGGCGACGCCCATGACATTGTAGTTCGGCATGACGCGGACCGACCCCGCATAGGTCAGCGTGATCATCGATCCGCCGTCCTTCATCAAGGTGGCCGCATGGCGGGCGACCTCAGTGAAGGAGTAGCAGGAGATCACCATGGTGCGGACGAAATTGTCCCGGCTGGTGTCGGCGTAGAGGCCTTTCAGCTCGTTCTTGTCGGAAAAGCCAATGGCGTGGACGACGAAATCCAGCCCGCCCCATTCCTTGCCCAGAGTCTCGAACGTGGCCGCGACAGAGGCGCTGTCCTCGACGTCGCACGGCACGACCAGCGAGGCGCCGAGCTTGTCGGCCAGCGGCCTGACCCGGCGTCCGAAGGCATCACCCTGATAGGTGAAGGCGAGTTCCGCGCCATGTTCGGATAATTTCCGGGCGATGCCCCAGGCGATCGAATGATCGTTGGCGACACCCATGACAAGCCCGCGCTTGCCCTTCATCAATCCGTCCATGGCCGGCAAATCCTTATGCGGAATAGCGCTGGAAAACGAGCGTGGCGTTGGTGCCGCCGAAGCCGAACGAATTGGACAAGACAGTGTCGATCCTGGCGTCGTCGATGCGCTTTCGCACGATCGGCATGCCCTCGAATTCGGGGTCGAGGGTCTCGATATGGGCGCTTTCGCCGATGAAGCCGCCCTGCATCATCAGGATCGAATAGATGGATTCCTGCACGCCGGCCGCGCCCAGCGAATGGCCGGTCAGCGACTTCGTCGAGGTGATATACGGCATCTCTGGGCCGAACACCTCGCGGATCGCTCCCATTTCCTTGGAATCTCCCACCGGCGTCGAGGTACCATGGGTGTTGATGTAGTCGACCGGTGTGGAAACCGTGGCCAGCGCCTGGCGCATGCAGCGGACTGCGCCCTCGCCTGAAGGGGCAACCATGTCGTGACCATCCGACGTCGCGCCATAGCCAACGATCTCGGCATAGATTTTCGCGCCGCGCGCTTTGGCATGCTCAAGCTCTTCCAGCACCAGCACCCCGGCGCCGCCGGCGATGACGAAGCCGTCGCGATTGGCGTCATAGGCGCGGGAAGCGGTCGATGCGTTGTCGTTGAATTTCGACGACATGGCGCCCATGGCGTCGAACAGGTCCGACATCGTCCAGTCGAGATCCTCGTGGCCGCCGGCAAAGATGATGTCCTGCTTGCCCCACTGGATCAATTCATAGCCATTGCCGATGCAATGCGCCGAGGTCGAACAGGCCGACGAGATCGAGTAGTTGACGCCGTGGATCTTGAACCAGGTGGCAAGCGTCGCCGATGCGGTCGACGACATTGCCTTCGGCACCGCGAACGGACCGATGCGCTTGGGACTGCCGTTCTTCAGCGTCGTTTCGGCAGCTTCGACGATGGTGCGGGTGGATGGTCCGCCCGATCCCATGACGATGCCGGTGCGCTCATTGGTGATGTCGCTCTCGCCGAGGCCCGCATCCGCGATCGCCTGATCCATGGCGACATGGTTCCAGGCAGCCCCCTGGCTCAGGAAGCGCATCGCACGGCGGTCGATCATGGCCGATGGATCGAGCGTCGGCGCTCCCCAGACCTGGCAGCGGAAGCCGTGTTCGGCGAAGGAATCGGAGAAGCTGATGCCGGATCTGGCGTCATGCAGAGAGGTCTGCACCTCGTTGGCATTGTTGCCGATCGACGACACAATGCCGATGCCTGTGACTACGACACGTCTCATTCGCAACTCCTTCCAGGGGTGCTGGCCAGAGGGCTGGCCAGGGATGCCGGTCAGCCAACCGCCGACTGCTTGGACAGACCGACTTTCAAATCCGTTGCCGCGTATATGGGTTCGCCATCCGCCTTCAGCCAGCCATCGGCGATGCCGAGCACCAGCCGGCCCCGCATCACGCGCTTGAAGTCGATGCCATATTCGACCTTCTTCACCGAGGGCGTGACCATGCCCTTGAATTTCACTTCACCGGTCGACAGCGCCATCCCCTTGCCGGGTTCGCCCAGCCAGCCAAGATAGAAGCCCGTCAATTGCCACATGGCGTCGAGGCCGAGGCACCCCGGCATGATCGGATTGCCGATGAAATGGCAGGCAAAGAACCACAGGTCCGGCTTGATGTCGAACTCCGCGCGGATGAAACCCTTCTCGAAGGCGCCGCCCGTCTCGCTGATCTCGGTGATGCGGTCGAACATCAGCATCGGCGGATAGGGAAGCTGGGCGTTGCCCGGTCCGAACAGTTCGCCGCGGGCGCAGGCCAGCAATTCGTCGTACTCGTAGCTGGATTTACCCGCCATCAATCTCATCCCCATATCGTTCCGGGCTATCGGGTGCCCTTGTCGTTGGTTTCCTAACACAATCTGTTTCAGGCCGGAAACCGGCGTTTGCGCTTAGCCTGCTCGTCTGCCTGGGTCAATGCGCGCTATTGATCGCATTCGGACGACAGAATATATGTCCTGAGAGGTCCGGTTTCGGCAGACGTTCATTTTTTTGCCATTCTGGGCGTGTCTTGGGGCGGAACTGTGGGGTTCGACGAGAAGATGGACCTGGACGGCCGGAAGGAAAATGTCGCTGTGGACAAGCGGGTCCGTGAAGCTGGCCTGAGGCCGACGCGTCAGCGCATTGCGCTGGCCGATCTGCTTTTCGCCAAGGGCGACCGGCATCTGTCGGCCGAGGAACTGCACGAGGAGGCGGTTGCCGCCGGCGTGCCGGTGTCGCTGGCCACCGTCTACAATGCCCTTCACCAGTTTACCCAGGCGGGACTTTTGCGCATCCTCGCCGTGGAGGGCGCGAAAACCTATTTCGACACCAACACCTCCGACCACCACCATTTCTACATCGAAGGCGAAAACCGCATATTCGACATCGACAGTGGTCCGGTGACGGTCGCCAACCTGCCGGAGCCGCCGGAAGGGATGGAGATCGCCAATGTCGATATCGTGGTGAGGCTGCGCCCCAAACGCCGCGAATGACCGGCGAGGCCCCCTTACCGTGCCCGTGCTGTTGTTGCTCGGCGGGCACATGTGGGGCAATGCGGCCGCGATGGCGGTTGCGCTGATCTGGATCGCGCACATCGCCATCGACCGTGCGCTGGCCTATGGCCTGAAGCTGCCAACCGGCTTTCAGGACACCCATCTCGGCCGTATCGGGCGCTAGGCTGACCTGAATTTCAACACACCCAAACCGGGCCGTGAAGGATCGGGGTTAAGATTCTGGGTCAAGAATCAGTCCTTGACCCGTTCGCCGGGATAGGCGCCCCAGACGATCGACTGGGCAAGCCAGCCTGTGTGGCCATCGAATGTCATTTCGCACCACTGGCCGTCGCAGGATTTGATCGTGCCCATGACGCCCGGCTCGACCATCGCGACCACCCTTGCGTCCTTGTTGGGGCTGTTGAGAAGGTTGATCTGGGCACCCTTGCCGCGCTGCCACGGAGCAACGATTGCCGTGCGCCGGCCGGACAGCAGCGACTGGTTGATCCAGCCTTCCGAACCATCGGCATCGCGCACGCGGCGCCATGTGTCGAATTCCTGGATGATCTCCATCGGCAGGCCGGCCTTCATATACATCCAGTCGACCGAGTAGTTGGCCCCGGGACCGACGCGCGAGTTGACGCGGCCGGATTTCAGGCTGACGAAGCGCGGCAGCGGCAGGCCACTCGGACCAAGCGTGACGACGCCCTGGGCAGGTGCAGCGGCACTCTGCGCCACGGCAAGCGGAGAATAAAGCAGAGCGCCGAGAAATGCTGCGCTGAGGGTCAGGCGAAGCGACGCGAAACCAGACACTTTCATTCCTTTCGGCGCTTGCCCATCGGCCTCGGCGCCCCTTTTTCTTTGTCTTCGGCGGCACCGCTTGTTACAGGGAGTAATCGGCACCGCGACCGGCTTTCAGTTTCGCCGGTCTTGGTTAAAGAGGTCTCAACGAGATCGGGTTAGAAGCAATTCCAGCAAAAGTGTGATGCGGTTTTGCGTTCGGAATTGCGGCAAGTACTCGGGAGGGAAACAATGGCAGGCAAAAAGAAGCCTCTCGTCGTCATCACGCGAAAGCTGCCCGACCCGGTCGAGACCCGCATGCGCGAGTTGTTCGACGCAAGGCTGAATGTCGAGGACCGGCCGATGACGCAGCCGGAACTGGTCGCGGCAGTCAAGGAGGCCGACGTGCTGGTGCCGACGGTAACCGACCAGATCGACGCCGCACTGATCGCCCAGGCCGGCGACAACCTCAAGCTGATCGCCAACTTCGGCAATGGCGTCGACAAGATCGATGTCGCGGCCGCGGCCAAGAGGGGCATCACCGTCACCAACACGCCGAATGTCCTGACCGAGGACACCGCCGACATGACCATGGCGCTGATGCTGGCGGTGCCGCGGCGGCTGGCGGAAGGCGCCAATGTGCTCACCGGTGACAAGAAATGGGCCGGCTGGTCTCCGACCTGGATGCTGGGCCGGCGCATCTGGGGCAAGCGGCTCGGCATTGTCGGCATGGGGCGAATCGGCACCGCCGTCGCCAGACGGGCCAAGGCCTTCGGCCTGTCGATCCACTACCACAACCGCCACCGCGTGCTGCCGGCCGTGGAGGACGGGCTGGAGGCGACGTATTGGGAAAGCCTCGACCAGATGCTGGCCCGCATGGATATCATCTCGGTCAACTGTCCCTCGACGCCGGCAACCTTCCATCTGCTTTCAGCGCGGCGGCTGGCGCTGCTGCAGCCCACCGCATATGTCGTCAACACCGCGCGCGGCGACATCATCGACGAGGAAGCGCTGGTCAAGCTGATTCAGGACGGCAAGATCGCCGGGGCCGGCCTCGACGTCTACGAGCATGAGCCGGCTTTGAACAGCAAGCTGCTGAAGCTCGCCGCCAAGAACAAGGTCGTGCTTTTGCCGCATATGGGCTCGGCGACGCTCGAGGGCCGCATCGATATGGGCGAGAAGGTCATCATCAATATCCGTGCCTTCGTCGACGGCCACCGCCCGCCGGATCGGGTGCTGCCGCTCAGGACCTGACGCTGTCGCGGCCCACAAACCGTAAGATAAACCTTACGAGATAGCTTTGCGCATGGTGATCGAGGTCGGCCTGGCATAGCCCTCATGCGCCGTCCGTTCAGTTTCGCGAAAGCCGAGGCGAGCAAAGGCTTCATGATTCCCGGTCAGCTCGATCCGCGTCTGAAGCGCGACGGCGGCCTTGCCGCGGCTACGGGCAAGGTCTTCGACTGCCTGCATCAGCCGCCGGCCAATGCCTTGTCCCTGGCGGTCCGGCGCGACCGCGAACTTGCCGACATAAAGGTCCGCCGCCCTCTCAAGGGCAAAGACGCAGCCGACGATCCTGTCGCCCTGCAC
>NZ_RZQI01001471.1:0-792 GCF_003998335.1 Mesorhizobium sp. M7A.F.Ca.CA.002.05.1.1
ATTTTCATGGCGGACCTCTTGGGCAGTTGGTCCGCGCAAGCTGGCCGGCGATGTGGACACGCGATTGGCCCGTTTCAGCAGTTTGCGTGCAGCTTTTCCCCAAGGAGTGCGAAGAGAGGCATTGTCATCGCCTGAGATGCCCGAGCGGCACATGGCCCGGCCCCTTGATGTTCTGCAGCACCAACTGCGTGTGGACGTCGCGCACGCCGTCGAGCCGCATCAGCCGGTGCATAACGAAGGCGTTGAGTTCGTCGACCGACGGCACCATGACATGCAGCAGAAAGTCATGGTCGCCAGTCATCGTCCAGCACGAGGACACCTCGTCCATGCGCTGCACGGCGGCGATGAAGCTTTCGGGCGAGCCGTCGCTGTGGCTGACCAGGCGCACCTGGATGAACACCTCGACCATCAGGCCGACCGCGCGGCGGCTGATCACCGCGGCAAATCCCTTGATGATGCCGGCCTCCTGCAGCGCCTCGAAGCGCCGCGCGCACGGCGTCGTCGACAGGCCGATCTCTTGCGCCAGTTCGGAAACCGGCTTGCGCCCGTCGCGCTGCAGGACATCGAGCATCTTGATCTCGAAATCGTCGAATTGAGGCACTTTCACTCCGATAGAGGGTTTTGTGAGTGGATGTTATCCCAAATATTCCGTTCGAGCCATCATCAAAACCGATTTGCCTCGGCAGATCGGGGTAGCCTTTTCGGCACGTCAGCCATTGATGATTTGCGAGGAGAAAAACCATGACGACGATGAGCGTTGCCGAATATGCCCGCGACTGCGCGGCGCAAGGA
>NZ_RZQI01001472.1:0-791 GCF_003998335.1 Mesorhizobium sp. M7A.F.Ca.CA.002.05.1.1
CAGGTGGGGTTCGGTGCGGAAGTCGAGGCATCGCGCGGCTGTCCCTATAACTGCAGTTTCTGCGCCAAGATCGATTTCCGTGATGCCTATCGCCGTCGAAACCATGAAGCGGTGGTGGCGGAGATCGATCGGCTGATTGCCCAAGGTGTCGGCTACATCTACTTCATCGACGAGATCTTCCTGCCGCAAAAAGCGTTGCTGGAAGCCTTGGTCGATCGCGACGTGAAATTCGGCGTACAGACCCGCATCGATCTGTGGAAGCCCGAACTGCTGGAATTGCTGGGCGCCGCGGGCTGCGTCTCGATCGAGGCCGGCCTCGAAAGCCTGACCGTCGAAGGTCGGGCAATGCTGGCCAAGCGCTGCCGGCTGGGTACCGAGGAACTCGCCGCGCTGCTCGTCGATGCCAGACGTCACGTTCCATTCGTTCAGGCCAATCTGATCGGCGTGGTCGAGGATGATCCCGCCCTGGTCGAGCACTGGCGAACCCACCTGATCGACCACGGCGTATGGGCCAACGAACCTGTGCCGCTTTACCCGTATCCGAGTTCGCCCAGCTACCGCGAGCTTTGGGGCGAACCCGACGACCTTGCCTGGGAACGCGCCCATGACCACTACCTCGCATCTTTCCAGAAATTCAGTGACATCCAGGAGAGGCGGCCGCGACCGCTGGCGGAACTGGAGGCGACATGTTGCGGACACTGACGCCGCGCTCGCGGCGCATCCTGATGACCGTCGATGCCGTGGGCGGCGTATGGCGCTATGCCCTTGATCTGGCACGGGAACTTGTGAAC
>NZ_RZQI01001473.1:0-789 GCF_003998335.1 Mesorhizobium sp. M7A.F.Ca.CA.002.05.1.1
GATCTATCTCGACAAGTCGATCACCCCCGACCCGGCCGTGCTCGCCCGCATCAAGGAGCTTGGGGCGCCGATCGAGGCGTTGAAGAACAAGGAAGTGGCGGAAACCACCGACGTCATCGACGGCAGTCGCGAGAGCTGCCGCACCCGCGAATGCGCGATGGGCAATCTCGTCTCCGACGCCATCCTCGACCGCGTCAAGGGACAGGGCGTCGAGATCGTCATCTCCAATGGCGGCGGCCTGCGCGCCTCGATCGACAAGGGCACCGTCACCATGGGCGAGGTGCTGACCGTGCTGCCGTTCCAGAACACGCTGGCGACGTTCCAGATTTCGGGCAAGGATCTGGTGGCCGGCCTCGAGGGCGGCCTCAGCCAGGTCGAGGACGGCGCCGGGCGCTTCCCGCAGGTCGCCGGCCTGAAGTATTCCTTCGACAAATCCGTCGCGCCCAATGCCGGCCGCGTCAAATCGGTGGAGGTCATGGAGGGCGGCGCCTGGACGCCGATCAAGCCTGACAAGGACTATCTGGTCGCAACCAACAACTATGTCCGCCAGGGCGGCGACGGCTACAAGGTCTTCGCCGACAAGGCCAAGAACGCCTATGATTACGGCCCCGGCCTCGAACAGGTGGTTGCCGACTACCTCGGCGCCCCCCGGCCCTACACGCCGAAGCTCGACGGCCGCATCACCGAAATAGCCGCGACCGTCGCCGCGGCGCCTGCGGCCCCGGCAACCGATCCGGCCAAGCCAGCCGAAGCAGCGCCGGCCACGCCGGCGCCCGCACCGGCTGAAGC
>NZ_RZQI01001474.1:0-788 GCF_003998335.1 Mesorhizobium sp. M7A.F.Ca.CA.002.05.1.1
ATCCGGAGATGGATCTCTACAGCACCGTCTGCGCGGTGCAGAATTTCTGGCTGGCCGCGCGTGCCGAGGGCGTCGGTGTAGGCTGGGTCAGCATCATCGAAGCGCAGGCGCTAAAGCGGCTGTTGGCCATTCCGGACCACGTAACGCCGATCGCCTATCTCTGCGTCGGCCGTGTTTCCGAGTTCGCTCCCAAACCGGACCTTGAAACGCATGGCTGGGGACGGCGGCTGCCGCTGCCGGAGCTGATCATGAGCGAGACCTTTTCCGGGCAAGGCGAGACACAGCTCAAATCCACCGTGGCGCGCCTCAACACCGTTTCTGCCTCACCAGACATCACCCGCCCGGCCGATCAGGGTGTGGCGCCGGCCGTAGCCCAGCGCGAACCGCCGAAGGAGGCGAGCGCCTTGTCCTTGAGCTCCCTGAACTTCGACGACGCCTCGGCCAGCCGGGCGTCCCAGGCCGGATCCGGCACCTGGCCCGCGATGGTCTTGAAATAGACCTGCATCAGGCAGGCGATGGCGAAGGGTTCAATGAATGCCGCCTTGAATGCCCAGGCGAAGACGATGGCGAGCACAAAAGCCCAGCCGGCGAGCTGGCCAGGCATCAGGAACAGAATCGCGCCGGCAGGCGCCAGCATCATCAGAAAGATGATGAACGACACGCCCCACATGATGACCGCCAGCCAGACGGCGTTCTTGACCATGACCTTGCCGTTCTGGGCATAGAGCACGACGCCCTGGCGCGCCGTCTCGAAGGGCGAGGCTGAATTGATGCGGATGTTGTAGCCG
>NZ_RZQI01001475.1:0-788 GCF_003998335.1 Mesorhizobium sp. M7A.F.Ca.CA.002.05.1.1
AAGCTGCCGCTGCCCGCTCAGTTCAAGGCCAATGTCACGACCGGCGACAAGGTTGTGTTCGGGCTACGGCCGGACGACATCTATCCAACCGGCCATGGCATCAGTTCCGGTGGCGCGGCAGACGTCCACCAGATCGAACTGCCGATCACCGTTACCGAACCGCTCGGGAACGAGACGCTGGTGTTCGTCGAATTCAACGGTACGGACTGGGTGTCGCGCATGCTGAACCCGAGGCCACTCCGGCCGGGCGAGCGCGTCGCCATGAGCCTCGACATGTCGCAGGCGCATCTGTTTGCCACTGAGACCGGAAAGACATTGCGGAGCTGATCGGCATGACCAGAATCGAGAAAGTCGACCTTCGGATGGTGGACCTTGTGCCCAAGGTCAAACGCACCGACGCCATCCAGAGCTTCGTCAGCCAGGAAACGCCGATCGTGACCATCACCGATTCCGACGGCGCGGTCGGCACCGGCTACAGCTACACGATCGGCACCGGCGGCTCGTCGGTGATGCGGCTTTTGTCAGACCATCTGGTGCCGCGCCTGATCGGCCGCGACCCCGACATGATCGAGGCGATCTGGCACGATCTCGAATTCGCCACGCATGCCACCACGATTGGCGCGATCACCGCTATAGCGATCGCGGCGATCGACACGGCACTATGGGATCTGCGGGCCAAGAAACAGAACCTGCCGCTGTGGAAACTGGCCGGCGGTGCCAAGGATCGCTGCCCGCTCTACACGACCGAAGGCGGTTGGCTGCACATCGAGACGCAGGCGCTGGTTGAC
>NZ_RZQI01001476.1:0-787 GCF_003998335.1 Mesorhizobium sp. M7A.F.Ca.CA.002.05.1.1
AATATAATGTTCGAAGCGTCGCCACAGGAGGTTCAATGGTTTCCGCTATCGCAAGTCAACATCCGCATGTCCCGGAAAAACAAACGGCAGTGGGGAAGCCGCAAACCGGCGAAGGATTTTCGCCGGGCCGCAGCACGGACGCCGTGGGACATCTGGCCAAAATCATGGTTGCCGCAGGCGGCGATATGGATGCTGGCGCGCAAGGCCGCGCGGCATCCAAGATTGCCAGGATGGACATCACGGTTCTGACCGCACCACCCGTAGAAACACCAACAGAGTAAGATATGCTCGTTCGGGCGCCTCCGCGCCGTCATCAGCGGCGTGGGCCGCTCTCGCGGATTACGCCACGGCTCTCAGCGGAGGCTCCGCCATCGTCCCCAGGCCGTCGCATTCCGCGCAGGCGCCCGTCTTTCCGGGGCAGCCGCCCCGATGGGTTCCCTGCGGGCAGCAGTGCCCGTTTGACGCGTGCCACTTGGAGCAGTCGAAAACCCTGCCGCTGCCATGACAGCGCGGGCATTCCATATTCGATGAAATCATACCAATTCTTGCCCAACCCAAACGCACTCGCCCTGCGCCGCAAGTAACAGGAATCATTGCGCTTTCAAGCACATCGCCCTGACTTAAATTGGGGGGATCGACGGATGGCCGGCATCGATGGCGAGCTATTGTTGCGCCGTAATCAGGTTCCCCGTGAAGACCTTGCTCGCCACAAGCCGCGTTGGGCATTGGCCGGCAACAATAGGCTGCGCCGGCTTGTCCCGTTCGTTCTCGGCGGTGACATCAAAAC
>NZ_RZQI01001477.1:0-785 GCF_003998335.1 Mesorhizobium sp. M7A.F.Ca.CA.002.05.1.1
CTCTTTGCGTTGTCGAGCCTCAGGCTCGTTTCAGGACCTTGACCAGCACCAGCAGGATGATGGCGCCGATGGTGGCATGGATGATCGCGGCGAGAGTGCCGCCGCCGATGGAAAATCCGATCCTCGGAAACAGCCAGCCGGCGATGAACGCGCCGACGATGCCGACGATGATGTTGCCGATAAGGCCGAAGCCGAAACCGGAAACGATAAGACCGGCGAGCCAGCCGGCGATGGCACCGATGATGATGAAGACGAGCAGGCTTTCGACACCCATAGAGAGTTCCTCCGAGCAAGAGGGCGACGGCGGAACGGAAAGCTCCGAATCGGCCTCGATATCAACGGCTTCAGGCTATTCGAAAGCGACCAGCCTCACCAGCGGCGCCATCACTAGAGCAATTCTAGGAAAAGTGTAAAGCGGTTTTCCGTCCAAAATTGCGTCAAAACAAAGAGTTAGAGCAGCTCGCCGTTTCCGTGAAACGGTGAACTGCTCTAGTCGTCATCGTCGCTTGCGGCAGGGCGCCAGCTGGTCGGCTCGACCTTCTTTTGCGTGTGACTGTCGATATAGACCCACCAGCCGTCGTCGCGATATTGCGCGATGGATTCGTTGATCACGCCGTCGCTGTCCTTCCACGTGACGGAGACCTTGGAGCCGTCTGTCGGCGCGGTCGCAATCGGCTTTCTGTCCGCCATGTCATCATCCCCCAATTGCACCGACAAACTGAGCCGACAGAACGCCGCGGCCCGCATCCGGTTCCAGCCGGTACCGGCTGCGCGATGTGCTGGCC
>NZ_RZQI01001478.1:0-783 GCF_003998335.1 Mesorhizobium sp. M7A.F.Ca.CA.002.05.1.1
GCTCTACGAGGCGCTTCTCGAAGGCGTGGTGCTGTTCCTCGTGCTGCGCATTCTCACCCATTCGCGCCTCAAGCTGAAGACGCCGCGCTTCGTCGGCGGCGCCTTCATCTGCGGCTACGGCCTGTCGCGCATTTTTGTCGAGTTCTTCCGCGAGCCCGACCAGCAGCTCGGCTACCTCCTCGGCACCAACTGGCTGACCATGGGCATGATCCTGTCGACGCCGATGGTGCTGGCCGGCATCTGGGCGATGCTGACCGCCAAGCCGGTGACGCAGCCGCAGCCGGCATGACACGGCTGAAGACCCGCATCGTCGACCTGATCGAGGCCCTGGGGCCGATACCGATCAACGAATACATGGCGATGTGCCTGTTCGACCCGGCGGACGGCTACTACACGACGCGCGAGCCTTTTGGTGCGGCCGGTGACTTCATCACCGCGCCGGAGATCAGCCAAATGTTCGGCGAATTGGTCGCCGTGTGGATGTACCAGGCGTGGCAGGCGAGCGGCCGGCCGCTGCCGGCCACCATCGCCGAGATCGGCCCCGGCCGCGGCACGCTGATGAAGGACATGCTGCGTACGCTGTCGCGGCTCGATCCTGATCTGGCCAGCGGCGCCACCTTCGCCATGATCGAGACCAGCCCGCGCCTGACCGAGGTGCAAAAGCAGACGCTTGGCGCCACACCCTTCGCGGTTGGCTGGCATGAAACCATCGAGACCTTGCCGCAGCAACCGCTGTTCATCGTCGGCAACGAACTGTTCGACGCCGTGCCCATCCGCCAGTTC
>NZ_RZQI01001479.1:0-783 GCF_003998335.1 Mesorhizobium sp. M7A.F.Ca.CA.002.05.1.1
TATGCCGACGGTTCCACCATCGAGGCAGCGCTCACCCGCGCGCGTGCCGCCCTGCCGTCCTGGCGGCGGACGCCGCTGGCCGACAGACTGGCGATCCTGCTGCGCTTTGGTGAGGAGATGAAGGCGCGGGCAACGCCGCTGGCCGAGATGGTGGCCTGGCAGATCGGCCGGCCGCTATGGCAGGCCGACGAGACGCCTCGCCTGGCGCTGGTCGGACAATTGCTTGCCGACATCGCACCGGAAACCCTGGCCAATGTGCCGTATCCTTCGGATGACAACATCCGCCGCTATGCCAAGCCGGTGGCGGGCGGCCTGCATCTGTCGATCTGCGCCTGGAACTATCCCACCGCCATGCTCGGCTATCTCGTGACGTCGCCGCTCGCGGCCGGCAATGTGGTGATCTTCAAGCATTCGCCGCAGACGCCGCTGATTGCCGAACTGGCGGAAGAGGCCTTCCGTGCCGCCGGCGGCCCCGAGGGCGTCTTCCAGAGCTTGCATCTCGACCATGCCGATGCCGAGAAGCTGATTGCGTCCGGCGCCTTCAACGCGGTGAATTTCATCGGTTCGGTCAATGGCGGCCGGAGCGTCCATGCCGCCGCCGCCGGCACCTTCACACAGGTGCATCTCGAACTCGGCGGCAAGGATCCGACCTATATCCGCGCCGATGCCGATCTCGAAGCCACGATCCCGCAGATCGCCGAGGGCACCTATTCCAATGCCGGCCAGTCCTGCTGTTCGGTCGAGCGCATCTATGTCGACCAGGCGATTCATGACCGCTTCGTC
>NZ_RZQI01001480.1:0-780 GCF_003998335.1 Mesorhizobium sp. M7A.F.Ca.CA.002.05.1.1
GGCAAGGCGTGGACACTCAGTTTCGAAAGCGCGCCGAGCGCCCAATCGCTCTCTGGATCCTGGCCGACCGCTGTCGCCAGCTCAACGTCCAGCGCGTAGGGTGCTCCGATGCCGGCGGCGGCAACCGCGAGATTGGCTGCGGGGCCACCCAGCGCCTTGTCGATGTGGCTGGCGGTGATCCGGTCGTCGCGATGCGGCAGCACGTCGACGCGGCACAGGAAGTCGACACTCACCCTACCGGCGACCAGAAGTCTTGGCAGGTGATCGAGGTTCTTTGGCCTGTGTGGCGCGCGGCCCGGCAGTGAGCGCGCAAAGGAGCTCGGCCGATACATCAGCGCGGCAACCGCCTTCTCGATGCGGTCGCGCGTGCCTTCCTTCAGGCTTGCCGTTCCATTGATGAAATTCGAAACCGTGCCGATGGAGACACCGGCGGTTCGTGCGACATCCGCTATGGTCGGGCGCTTGCGTTGCAATGGCGGAGTTCCAATTGAAGCGTTTCAAAACGGTAGCAGCGAAAATGCGATGCCTCAACGGAATTGTCTTCTAAAAATCAAGAGAGAATTCCTCTCGATTGGAAGTTTAATCCAGAGATAGAGCGGACCTTGGGCCCTCTTTCCAAGATTGAACAATTTTCAAATTTTTTGGTAAAAGATTGTGCAGGCGAATTTCCTGCACTTCATTCGATCGCCCGGGCCTGATCGGACGGTCTTGGCATGCCCCCGGCCCGTCAGATCAGCAACAGGCCCTTCATGCTGGCATATCCCTTCCGCCCGACGATGA
>NZ_RZQI01000147.1:0-9397 GCF_003998335.1 Mesorhizobium sp. M7A.F.Ca.CA.002.05.1.1
CTTCGCCGTTCGATGCCAGCAGGCTCATCGCCGCCATCATCGTCTGGCTTTTGCCGGACCCGGATTCGCCAACCACGGCAACGGTCTCGCCCGCATTGACGTGGATGCTGATGCCCTTCACCGCCTCGACTGCGCCGTCGAGCGTGCGGAAGCGGACACGCAGATCCTTGACGCTGAGGATCGTTTCGGAAGCAGCCATCTTAGCGATCCCCATCTTATCGATCTCTCGGGTCCAGTGCGTCGCGCAGGCCGTCGCCGACGAAGTTCAGCGCGAACAGCGTCGAGACGAGGAAGAAGGCGGGAAACAGGAGCAGCCAGTTGGCGGTGCCGATGTTCTTGGCGCCGACCGAGATCAGCACGCCCCAGCTGGTCATCGGCTCCTGCACGCCGAGGCCGAGAAACGACAGGAAGCTTTCCAGGATGATGACCTGAGGCACCAGCAGCGTCATGTAGATCACCACCGGGCCGAGCAGGTTGGGGATGACGTGGCGCAGCAGGATACCGCGCTGGCCGACACCCATGGCTTCCGCCGCCTGGACATATTCCTGCCGGCGGATCGACAGCGCCTGGCCGCGCACGATGCGCGCCATGTCGAGCCACAGCACGGCGCCGACCGCCAGGAACATCAGCACGAAGTTGCGGCCGAAAAACACTACCAGCATGATGACGAAGAAGATGAAGGGCAAGGAATAGAGCACGTCGACGATGCGCATCATCACCTCGTCGACCTTGCCGCCGGCAAAGCCGGCAGCGGCCCCGTAGACCACGCCGATGACCACCGCCACGACACCCGCGAGCAGGCCGATGGCCAGCGATATGCGCCCGGCCATCAGCGTGCGCGACAACAGATCCCGGCCGGTGTTGTCGGTGCCGAACAGGAAATACTGCTGCTTGATCGAGGCGCTCATCGTCACTTCGAGACCGTCGGGCGACTTGCTCTCGATCTTGGTGCCGTCAAAGGCATCGGAACGGTCGAGATAACGGATATTGCGATCGTCGATCGGCCTGGTCGACTTGACGGTGACGAAGACCTGGTTGCCTTCCTGCCGCCACTCCTTGATGTCGACCCGCATGCGCTTGATCGCTTCGGTAAGCGCCGTCTCGATCATGTCGGCCTTCGGATAGGCTGACAGGCTTGGCGGCATACGCACATAGTCGGCATAGATGGTGGTGTATTGATGCGGCACGAACCACGGTCCGAACACGCTGACGACACCGATCAGGGCAAGGTAGTACAGGCTGAACATGGCGGCGCGATTGGCCTTGAGCCGCGCCCAGGCATCCCCCCAGAGCGAACGGCCGATGACGGTGGGGGCTGTGGCTGCGATGTCAGTCATAGCGCACCCTCGGATCGACGACCGCGTACATGACGTCGACGATCAGGTTGAAGACAATGGTAAAGATGGCGATCACCACCACCGTTCCCATCACCAGCGTGTAGTCACGATTGAGCGCGGCATCGACGAAATAGCGGCCGACGCCTGGAATGGAGAAGATCGTCTCGACAATGACCGAGCCGGTCAGCAATGCCGCCGCCGCCGGACCGGTGAAGGAGACGATCGGCAGGATGGCACCGCGCAGCGCGTGCTTGACCACCACCGACCAATCGGACAGGCCGAGCGCGCGCGCCGTGCGGATGTGGTGGGACCGCAAGGATTCGATCATCGAGCCACGCATCAGCCGGGCGACGATGGCGATCTGCGGCAGAGCGAGCGTCAACACCGGACCGACCTTGTTGATGAAAGCGCCATCGCCCCACCCACCGATCGGCAGCAGCCTCCAGGTCAGCCCGAACAGGAGTTGGATCACCGGCGCGATGACGAAGGTTGGGATAGTGCTGCCGGCCGTCGCCAGCGCGATCACCGTATAGTCGCCAAGCTTGTTCTGGTTAAGCGCCGCAATGGTGCCGAGCACACAACCGAGTAGCAGCGCCAGGACGAGCGCCGAGGCGCCGAGCTGAACCGATATAGGCAGGCCCTTGGCGAAGAGTTCGGTGACGGTGAAATCCGGCATGTTGTAGCTCGGGCCGAAATTGCCGCGCAGCAGATTGCCGAGATAATGGACGAATTGCAGCCAGAGCGGGTCGTTGAGGCCGAACTGGGCTTCGAGATTGGCCTTGATCTCGGGGCTCAGCCCCCGCTCCTGGTTGAATGGGCCGCCCGGCGCGACGCGCATCAGGAAAAACGCCATGGTCACGATGACGAACAGCGTCGGGATGGCGGTCAGAAGCCGCCGTAATACGTATCGCAGCATCGGTGCCCCGCTTGACCCAGAGCAACGCGCGTCCAGCTGGACGGTTGCGCTCTAGCCTTCAAATCTTCGCACCGACATGCCGAAAATCGATTCCGGTTCCCGGGCCGATGCGATGGCAAACCAGCACCGCCGCGCATCTCGTTGCGCGGCGGCCCGGCTAAGGATCAGTCCTTGCTGATGAAGCGGGACGGATGGATGTCCATCACATTGTCGTCGAAGCCATGCAGCTTCGAGGAAACGATGTCGTGGAAGCTGTAGTAGAGAAGCGGAATGTTACCGACGTCATCGACAAGGATGCGCTCGGCCTCAGTGAGGTCCTTCATGCGCTCTTCCGGTTTGCCGCCGGCAGCCGCAGCCTTGTCCATGGCCGCTTCATATGCCGGGCTGACATAGCTCGAATAATTGTTGCCGCTGGCCTTGCGGGTGATGCCGAGGAAGGTCTCCGGATCCTTGTAGTCGGCGATCCAGGCGGCACGCGCCAAGTCGTAGTCGCCCTTCTGCTCGAGGAAGGAGTAGTGGGTCTTGGTGTCGGTGTTGACGAGCGAGACGTCGATGCCGAGCGGCTTCAACTGTTCCTGGATGGCGACGGCCGTGTTCTTGTGGTTTTCCGAAGTGTTGTAGCGGATCTCCATCTTCAATGGATGCTCGGGCGTATAGCCGAGTTTCTCGAGGGTCTTCTTGGCAGCGTCCTCGCGGTCGATCTGCGACATGTCGGCGTATTTGGCCATTGCCGGCGTGTAGCCCGCGATGCCCGGAGGCACCATCGAATAGCCAGGCAGCATCGAGTTCTGCCAGACCTTCTCAGCGAGGAAGTCGCGGTCGATCGCCATCGAGATGGCGTTGCGCAGTTCGACATTGTCCCACGGCGCCTTGTCGGTCTTGATCGCATAATAATAGGTGCCGAGATAAGGTCCGACGCGGACCTGGTCGCCGAACTTGGTCTTGAGGTCAGCGAGCTGTTCGGTCGGCAGGTCGCCGTAGCTGTCGAGTTCGCCGGCCTCGAACCGCTTCATCGCCGATGAGCGGTCTTCGGTCGGGATATAGTTGACGACGTCCATCTTGACGGTCGCGGCGTCCCAGAATTTCGGATTCTTGACCAGCTTCATGTGGTCGTTGGGTATCCACTCGGCCAGCGTATAGGCGCCGTTCGAAACGAGATTACCCGCCTTGATCCAGTCGGCGCCGAGCTTGTCGATCGAAGCCTTGTTGACCGGATAGGCGGCCTGGTGGGTCAGCATCTCCAGGAAGTAAGGCGTCGGCGCCTTCAGCGTGACTTCGAGGGTATTTGCGTCAATCGCTTTGACACCCATATCCTCCGGCTTGCCCTTCTTGGTGTTGACGTCCTCCGCACCCTTCACCGGGTACAGCATCGAGGCGTATTCGGCAGCGGTGGCCGGGTCTTCCAGCCGACGAAACGAATAGACGAAGTCGTCCGCCGTCACCGGGCTGCCATCCGACCAGAGGCCATCCTTGCGCAGCTTGAAGGTGTAGACAGTCCCGTCGTCTGACACTGTCCAGCTTTCGGCCGCGCCCGGAATGAGGTTCGTCTTCTGGTCATGCATGACCAGGCCCTGGAACAGGTCGCGTATGATATCGGCTTCGTAGACGGTCGAGGTCTTGTGCGGATCGACCGTCTCCGCTTCGGCGGCGCTGCCTCTGTTATAGACGGTCTCGGCGAAAGCCGGCGTGTAGAAGGTGCCGGCGGCCAGCGCCATGGTCGTGGCGAGCACCGTCGCCTTCAGCATGTTTTTCAGCATGAAGTTCTCCCTGTCGGCGCTGCCGTTGGCGCGCCTATTAAGTGTTGACGCCCTGAAGCCGATATCTGACCCCTTTGAGCGCGCCGCTGGTTCCCGTCCTGCGGCTCGTGCCCAGACACTAACGCGGAGAATTTTTATTTCAACAGACTCTCTGGGTCACCCAAAGTAAGGCGGACGAAAGCTATGGCGTGGCCGCTGAAACAGCAGCCGAAACCAGAAGCTTGACTTGGTTTCTTCACCTCGACGCCATTTTTCACCGCGAATCGGAGCCATGCCAGTTTGCCGGAATGTCTTAATGCGTTCTTAAGCAACCTGGGGTTACATTATGAGTACCTTCTATATGGTTCGAACTTCAGACGCGTGGCGGCTATGAGTAACAGAGCAAGTAAATTGCCCAAAATCCGTCAATTAATGCGGAAACTTCAAGAAGAACACGGCACTTCTGCGGTCGAATTTGCCTTGCTTTCACCGATTTTCATTCTTCTTCTACTCGGAATGGTTGCATATGGTATATACTTCGGCGCCGCCAACTCGATCCAACAGATCGCAGCGGATGCCGCCCGCACGGCAATTGCCGGGTTGAACCAGACCGAACGCCAGACGCTCGTAGCCAGCTTCGTCACCAACAATGCCGGCGGATATCCCTTCGTGGATGTCAGCAAGTTGACCTACCAGGCCAACGACAGCACGGCTGATGGAAGCCAGTTCGTGGTTTCCATCCAGTACGACGCCCGCAACCTGCCGATCTGGAACCTTTTCCCGGGCATAGCCATGCCCGGGACCACGATCAAGCGCCAGTCAACGATCAGGGTCGGGGGCATTTGAATGCTGCTGCATGCGTGCAATGGGATCGGTCGGCTTGCCCGGTTGATGCTGAGTGACAGGAAAGCGAACTTCACCGTCATGGCGGCATTGAGCGCGCCGGTGGCGCTGGCGCTGGCCGCGGTGGCCATCGACGAAGCCTCGATCTACACCGAGCGCCGCGAAGCCCAGGCAATGGTGGACCTGGCGGCGATCACCGCCGCCTCGAACATGACCAATGTCAACACCGCGGTTGTCACCACACTGACCGACAACGGCATGCCAGGGGTTATCGTTCAAAGCTCGGGACAGACGATCGAGCCGGCGGCCGGCAAAACCGTCGTGACGGTCACGCCCGGGCGATATGTGGCATCCGGCGCCAATGTGGGCCAGCGTTTCCAGGCCAGCGTAACACCCTACAATGCCGTCCATGTCACCCTGAAGAAGATCCCGGCCCGCTATTTCGCGAGTTCGCTGATCCCAACTCCCGTCATCGGCACCCAAGCCATCGCCAGCATGACGCCGCAGGCGACGTTCTCGGTCGGATCGAGGCTCGCCAGCCTCGATGGCGGTATCCTCAACGCGCTTCTCGGCGGACTTCTCGGCAGCAACATCTCGCTCAGCGTCATGGACTACAACGCGCTGCTCTCCGCCGATGTGAGCGTGCTCTCCTTCGTCGACGGCCTTGCCACACAGCTGAACCTGACCGGCGTGTCGTATTCGGATGTGCTGGCATCGAAGGCGACCGTCGGCCAGATCGCCACGGCCATGGCCAATGTGCCGGGGCTTGGCAACACGGCCAAGGTCGCCCTGCAGACGATCGCTTCCAAGTCGACCAGTACGGTCCAGATCCCGCTCAGTCATCTGATCGATCTCGGCTCCGTCGGCAAGTTGGGCCTCGGTCAAAAGCCGGCCGGCCTTGGCGTCGATGCCAGCGCGATGGGCATGCTGACCGCCGCCGCCGGACTGGCAAACGGTTCGAAGCAGGTCGACGTCGCCCTCGGCGCCGCCATTCCGGGGGTGCTGTCGACCACGCTCGCCATCGCCATCGGCGAACCGCCGCAATCCTCGCCATGGCTGGCGGTTGGCGAGGTCGGCGCCATTGTGCGGACGGCGCAGACCCGCATCAAGCTAATAGTGAAGATCGGGGGCGGTAACAAAAATGTCGGAGGCGGTATCACCTTGGTATCGGTCAGTTTGCCCCTGCATGTCGAAGTCGCCTATGCCGAGGCCAAGCTCATGGACATAAGTTGTCCAACAGGCCCTGACAGTATCAAGGTCACCGTTGCTACACGTCCCGGTATCGTCGAAGGACATCTCGGTGACAGCAGCAGCGCCGGCTTTGCCGATTTCACCAATAAGGAGACGTTTTCCAACACCGAAATCGCGGCCGTGAAACTTCTGCTCATCCCCGTGGTGTCCGTAGTGGGCTCAGCGGCGTTTAACATGGCCAATAACCCCGCGACGACGCTGACTTTCAACAAGGCCGACATCGATGCCAAGACGATAAGGACCGCTTACACGCAAAATTTTACCCAATCGTTGACTACGTCGCTGGTCAGCGGCCTGTCGCTGACGGCGAATTTACTCGGCCTGCCGCTGAATCTTGACGCCCTTCTGGGATTTGTGAAGCCGCCGGTGGTGGCACTTCTGAACAGCGTGGCGGCCCCGATCGATACCTTGCTTGCCAACCTGCTTGGAGCCCTTGGCGTGCGTCTCGGCGAGGCGGATGTCCGGGTCACCGGCGCGACTTGTGGACGCTCCGTGCTGGTGCAGTAGAGCAGTCGAGGCATCAGTCGAGCCTACCGAGGAAGCATCCAAGTCCCGGCAGCAAAAGCTCGACCTCCCTGGTGAGCGAGGCATCGCCGTCAAGTTCCGTAACCGCTCCTAAGTCTTGCGGCAACGGCCAATTGGCCGGTCCTCCAGCAAAATTGAAGACACAGAGCAGTCTTTCGCCGCCGCCCTCGCGAACGAAAGCCAGCACGTCACCCTCGGCGTCGAGAAAGCGGATCGAGCCTGATACCAGCGCCTCATGCTTCCCGCGCAAGGCCAGCGTGGTCCGATAGGACTTCAGCACCGAGGCCGTGTCGGCATTCTGGACGTCGACCGCGCGGGTGCGATGGCTGGCCGGTATCGGCAGCCAGGGCCTGGCCGTGGAGAAGCCTGCATTGTCGGCGCCGGCCTCCCAGACCATTGGCGTGCGACACCCATCCCTGCCCTTGACGCCTGGCCAGAAGCGGATGCCGACGGGATCGCGCAGATCCTCATAGGCCAGCTCCGCCTCCTCCAGGCCCAGCTCCTCGCCCTCATAGAGGCAGATCGAGCCGCGCAGGCAGGACAACAGCATGATCGAGAATCTTGCGACGGCGTCGGGATCGCTGCCCGGCCTTGTCCAGCGGCTGACATGGCGCACCACGTCATGGTTGGAGAACGCCCAGCAGACCCAGCCGTCGGAGACGGCCGCCTCGAAGGCTTCGACGCAGCCACGCACATGCGCGGCCGAGAACTGCGGACCGAGCAGGTCGAAGGTGTAACACATATGCAGCTTGTCGCCGCCTGAGGTGTAAGCCGCGAGCGTCTGCAGCGAGCGGCCTTCATCGCCGATTTCGCCAACCGCGGCGCGGTCGTCATATTCATCGAGCAGCGCCCTGAAGCGGCGCAGGAACGCCAGGTTTTCCGGCTGCGTCTTGTCGAACAGATGCTCCTGGTAGAGGTAGGTGTTGGTCTCGCCGTTGGTGCCGGCGACGCTCGACGCCAGGGGCGGATTGCTGCGCAGCCAGCGGTCGTGGACATAGTAATTGACCGTATCGAGCCGGAAGCCGTCGACGCCGCGCTCCAGCCAGAACCGCACCGTGTCGAGAAGCGCGTCCTGGACCTCCGGGTTGTGGAAATTCAGGTCGGGCTGCGAGGCTAGGAAGTTGTGCATGTAGTATTGCCGGCGGGTCGAATCCCATTCCCAGGCCGGGCCACCGAACACGGAGAGCCAGTTGTTGGGTGCCCCGCCATCTGGCTTGGCATCGGCCCAGACATACCAGTCCGACTTGGGGTTATCGCGGCTGGCGCGGCTTTCGACAAACCAGTCGTGCCTGTCGGACGAATGCGACAGCACCTGGTCGATGACGATCTTCAGGCCGAGACGATGCGCCTCGGCGACCAGCGCATCGAAATCCTCGAGCGTGCCGAACATCGGATCGACATCGCAGTAATCCGACACGTCGTAGCCCATATCGGCCATCGGCGACTTGAAGAAAGGCGACAGCCAGACGGCATCGACACCAAGCGAGGCGACATGGGCGAGCCTCGAGGTGATACCGGCGAGATCGCCGCTGCCATCGCCGGTCGTGTCCTGGAAGGAGCGCGGATAGATCTGGTAGATGACGCAACCACGCCACCATCCGGTCTTGTCACTCGCCGCCATTGCGCTTCTCCCCTGTGCCGGCTTGCGCTCGTTCGATCATGAAGATCACCGCCCGTCCCGATATCGGTCGCGATCTGTCCGCCGCATCCGGCGCTTCGATGGCTGGAGCCCAGAAGAATCCGTCTCGCTCAGGCAAGGTGAACATGCAGGCCCGGCGATCGCCGTTGATGATGACGGCAAGGCGGCTGACGCCACCCAGGATCATGACGAGGCGGTACCGCTGCGGGTCCTGCCAGCACTGTTCATTGAGCGGCGCGCCTGTCTCGGTCAGCCATGCGACGTCCGGTATCTCTGAACCTGCCGGTGGCTGGCCAGTGAGGAAGCTTGTATCGGAGAGCGCCGGCATCGACCGGCGCAGCCTCGAGAGTTCCTCCGTGTAGCGCTCCAGCACCTGGTCACGGCCGGCCCAGTCGAGCCAGGTGATCTCGTTGTCCTGCGCATAGGCGTTGTTGTTGCCTTGCTGGGTGCGGCCGAACTCGTCGCCTGCGGTCAGCATGATGGTGCCGCGCGAGGCAAACAGCGTGGCGAGCAGCGCGCACTGATCGTTCTGGCGAGACTCCCATACGGCCGGATCGTCCGCATCCCCTTCGACGCCGTTGTTCCAGGATAGGTTTTCATTGTGACCGTCGCGGTTCTGCTCGCCATTGGCTTCGTTGTGCTTGCGCTCGTAGCGCACGATATCGGCGAGCGTCATGCCGTCATGGGCGGCGATGAAATTGACGGTCCGACTGGCGTTTTGCCGGTTCGTTGCGAACACATCGGACGAACCGGCAAGCCGGGTCGCCAGCGCACCGACCATGCCGGCGTCGCCGCGCCAGAAGCGCCTGACGTCATCGCGATACTTGTCGTTCCATTCGAGGAAGGGCGGCGGGAAATTACCGAGCTGATAGCCGTCGGAACCGATGTCCCACGGCTCAGCGATCAACACGCGATCGGCCAGCAGCGGGTCGTCGCGCATCGCTCTCAGCATCGGCGCCTCGGCATCGAATGTTCCTTCAACCCTGCCCAGAATGGGCGCCAGGTCGAAGCGGAAGCCGTCGACGCCGGCATCCCTGACGAAATGGCGAAGCGTGTCGAGGACCATCTCCTGGACGACAGGATGATCGCAAGCGACCGTGTTGCCGGTGCCGGTATCGTTGGCCAGCCCGCCGTCTGATGAGTGCCGGTA
>NZ_RZQI01001481.1:0-780 GCF_003998335.1 Mesorhizobium sp. M7A.F.Ca.CA.002.05.1.1
CCGGCGCCATGCTCGCCTTCGTCATCTCGATGGATGATTTCATCACCAGCAACCTGTTGAATTCCGGCGGCGCCACCACGCTGCCGGTCTACATTTTCTCGCTGATCAAGCAGGGCGTGTCGCCGCAGCTCAACGCAATCTCGACCTTGATCATGATTGTTTCGGTGGTGCTGGCGACCGTGGCCTTCCTGCTTCAGCGACGGCAGTAGCAGCGGCGTAGTTTTTCCTAATCAAGGCGTCGGGCAAATCGAATTTATCGAACCCGGCAGTTTGTTATCGTCGCCCCTGGGAGAACAACAAACAGGGGAATGACATGACGACTAAAATTGCAGCGCTCACCATGGCCGGTGCCATGAGCCTCGCCTTTAGCGTGCCCGCTCTCGCCGAGGGCAGCCTGGCCATCTACGCATGGGCGGATTCCATCTCGCCCGAGATGGTCACGAAATTCGAGAAGGAAACCGGCATAAAGGTCACGGTCGACGCCTTCTCATCCAACGAGGACCTGCTCACCAAGCTGCAGGCCGGCTCGTCGGGCTACGACATCGTCACGCCTTCGCAGCACTTCGTGAAGATCATGATCGATAGCGGGCTGCTTGAGGATTTCGGCGCCAGTTCGATGGCGGCCTACAGCCAAGTCCTGCCGGACTGGCAGAAACCGTGGTGGGATGCGACAGGCAATCATTCGATCCCGCTCGCCTTCGGCAATGCCGGCTACACCGTCAACCGCGACCTCTACAAAGGCCCGGTCGACAGCTGGAAGACCTATTTCGAGCCACCGGC
>NZ_RZQI01001482.1:0-776 GCF_003998335.1 Mesorhizobium sp. M7A.F.Ca.CA.002.05.1.1
GGACGATGCCAGCCTTCTCGACACGGAACTCGACGGCACCGTCACCACCGACGTTGCCGCCGCCGTCAAGGCATCCAAGCGCGGCGCCGTCGAGTTCCGTGTCGAGAAGGCTGGCATCGTCCATGCCGGCGTCGGCAAGGTGTCGTTCGACGTCAAGGCCCTGGAAGAGAACATCCGCGCCTTCGCCGATGCGGTGACCAAGGCAAAGCCGACTGGCGCCAAGGGCAACTACGTCAAGAAGGTGTCGGTCACCTCGACGATGGGCCCGGGCCTCAAGCTCGACGTCGCGACGCTCAACGCGTCCTGATAAGTTTTGATCGAGATCGGCCGGTAAACGGCTGATCTGCAAAGAATTCCGGGCCTCCGACCTAGTTGGCGGCCCGGTACCGGAAGCCGAGAGGTTTCCGGACATCCTGTCCGAGATTGCAGGCGGCCCAGAAGCCTTAATTCGATTTGGGCCTGCATGAGACGGGTGAAGACCGGACAACGGAGCGATTGCTCCAATGAAAGGTTCGAACCGTGTTTGCCTTTTGTCTGCGCATCGCCGGCTTGACCGTCGATGTGGCGAAAGGGGGCAGGATCCTCGAGCGTCGTTCGGGAGATCCGTTACTGGATGGCCCGGCCGACAAAAGGCAACCCGACGCCTGTCCTCGTCAATGGGATGTTCCCGTTAACAGGATTGGGGTCAACTGGAGATAGGCAGTGGACAGAGCGGAAAAACGCGAACTCGTCACGGGCCTGAACGGTGCGTTCTCGAACGCAGGTTCAGTGGTCGT
>NZ_RZQI01001483.1:0-776 GCF_003998335.1 Mesorhizobium sp. M7A.F.Ca.CA.002.05.1.1
GTCTTCGATGGCGATCTGGCCACGCATGCCGTGAACTTCGCTGGGGAAATCGCCCGCAAGGGTGGCCCCTTCACGCCGGTGCGTGATCGCAATCAGGGACTCAAGGAGACCGACCTGGCGGCTTTCGACGCCGAGGCTGCGGATCTTGCCAGGAAAGCGCGCGGGCTCGAGGCGCCGATCGCCTGCGCGCAGTCGGTGCGCAATGCCGTCACGCTGCCCTTCGATGCGGCGCTGGCGGCGGAACGTGCGTTGTTCGTGAAACTGGTCGGCAGCGACCAGTCGCGGGCGCAGCGGCATTTGTTCTTCGCCGAACGTGAGGCGGCAAAGGTTTCGGGAAAAGACATCGTCAAACGCAGGATTGCCCGCGTCGGCGTCATCGGCGCCGGCACGATGGGCGGCGGCATCGCCATGGCCTTCGCCAATGGCGGCTATCCCGTGACTTTGCTGGAAACCAGCCATGAGGCATTGCAGCGCGGCTTGGCGACGATCGACAGAAACTACTCGGTGTCCGTCACGCGCGGTTCGCTAAGCGAAGTCGCCAAGCGCGAGCGGCTCGCCCAGTTCAAGGGCTCCACCGATTATGCCGATCTCGCCGATTGCGACCTGATCGTAGAGGCGGTGTTCGAGGACATGGCGGTCAAGAAGGAGGTGTTCGGCAAGCTCGAAGCGGTGGCCAAACCGGGCGCGATCCTCGCCACCAACACCTCCTATCTCGACATCAACGAAATCGCCGCCTCGACCTCGCGGCCGCAGGACGTGCTCGGCCTGCATTTCTT
>NZ_RZQI01001484.1:0-775 GCF_003998335.1 Mesorhizobium sp. M7A.F.Ca.CA.002.05.1.1
CAGGCGGGGGTGATCGGCGGTTGGCTCTCAAGTCTGACGCGGCGCGCCGGCCTGGTTGGATTGTGCAGCGCCGATCTTATCCGCGGGCCGGACGGCTACAAGTTCATCGAGATCAATCCGAGGCCAGGCGCCACCCTCGACATTTTCGACGATGTCGACGCGCCATTGATCGAAGCGCATCTGCGCGCCGCGACGGGTCAGGTCTTCCGCTTGCCGCGCTTCGTCGATTCGATGGCGTCGATGGTGACTTACGCCGCGACGCCAATCACTCACTTTCCGTCGATCGCCTGGCCTGAATGGACAGCGGACCAGCAGTCGGCTGGCACCCGTCTGATTGCCGGCGACCCTGTCTGCACGGTCTTCGCGCGCGGGCCGAGCGCCCAATCGACCAAGCGACTCATCAAGGGACAAGCCAGTCAATTGCAACTCCAATGGGAAGGAGACCGGACATGAAAGACGGTTCGGCATTCCTGAACGACAATGCACAGCGCATCGTTGACGGCATGATCGGCGACGCCGAACGCCTGCGCATCGTCGTTTCCAGGGGGCCATTGGGCGAGCGCCTGATCGATGCCGGCGCCAAGACCGTAGGCAGCGTCGAAGCCGGGCTGCGCATGGCTGAGGCCGCGATGGGCGGTCTCGGCAGCGTTTCTGTGTTCATGGATCGCGCGTCACAGCAATGGCCGTTCACTGTCGAAGCGCGATCTTCGCAGCCGGTGCTAGCCTGCCTGGGCAGCCAGTATGCGGGCTGGAACCTGTCTGGCCAGGACTATTT
>NZ_RZQI01001485.1:0-772 GCF_003998335.1 Mesorhizobium sp. M7A.F.Ca.CA.002.05.1.1
CCACCGTAACGGTCGGCCTCGTGTCGGGGGCGCTCTATCTGCTGCACGCGCGGCGCGCCAAAAACCCGCTGCTGGCGCTCGAACTGTTCCGCAACCAGGTGTTCCGCTCCTCGGTGCTTGGCGGCGGACTGTTCCGCATCGGCATTGGTGCTGTGCCGTTCCTGCTGCCGCTGATGTTCCAGATCGGTTTTGGGCTGACGCCGTTCCAGTCCGGCATGATCACCTTCGTCTCTGCAATCGGCGCCATCGGCATGAAATTCGTCACCGCGCTGATCTTCCGCGTCGCCGGCTTCCGCCGCGTGCTGGTTGTCGGTTCGCTGGTCGCCGCCGCCTCGATCGCCATCAACGGCCTGTTCACACCCGACACACCTTATCTCTTGATGCTGGCCATGCTGCTCGTCGGCGGCTTCATCCGATCGATGTTCTTCACTGGCGTCAATGCGCTCGCCTATGCCGAGGTTTCGGCTGAAGACACCAGCAAGGCGACGCCGATTACAGCGGTGTTCCAGCAGTTGTCGGTCGCGCTCGGCGTGGCGCTGGCCGGCGGAATCCTGGAAGTATCGACGTCAATCCATGGCGGCCCGCTGTCGCTGGACGACTTCCACATTGCCTTCTTCATCGTTGCAGCGGTCTCGGCGGCGGCATCGCTATCCTTCGTCCGGCTGGCACCCGATGCCGGCAACGCCATCTCCGGTCACGGCCGGCTGACAACACCCAAGACGCTGGAAACGGTGAGCCCACCCGGCAACTGATGGCAGCTACGCTTCGGCCT
>NZ_RZQI01001486.1:0-770 GCF_003998335.1 Mesorhizobium sp. M7A.F.Ca.CA.002.05.1.1
GACCACCGGATCGTCGGCATGGGCAACGCAGAAAATCAACTCGTAGCGCGGCCAATCGAGCGAGAAGGCGCGTTCCAGCGTCTCCTGCGTGAACGGCTCGACGCCGCGCGACGGCACGACGATCGACACCGGCCGCGGCTTGGCGGCCGGCGGCCCAATGGTGTGGCGCCGTTTCAGACGCGAAGCGGCGAGCACGATGCTGGCGAGATTCGAGAGGATGAGGACAGTTGAAAGCGTGGCGGCTATGAGAGTGAGTTCCATCGAGATCCGGTCACTCCAGGAAAACCGGTCCGCAAGATGGCCGGTTCAACAGTTCAGCAGAGCGCCCGAGTCGCGCATCACCAGTCCGCGCACACCATCATTGTCATATGTCACTTAAATGACATTCTTTGTCGGCACCTGCCCGCGAGGTCGGCCAGAGGAGGCTTCGGTCGGTTGACCTAACCGCACAGAGCGCCGAAAGTTCCGCTGGAACCGTTTTTTGGAGCCGCTTATGTATAGCGCCGTCACGCGCAACATCGAAGTGCAGGTCAGGCCGTTCTATCTGGAGGACCGCTCGGATCCCTCGGAGAACCGCTATGTCTGGGGCTATCAGATAACGATCGACAATCAGTCGGACGACTTCGTGCAGCTTCTGTCGCGCTATTGGCATATCACCGACGGCACTGGCCGGGTGGAGGAGGTGCGCGGCCCCGGCGTCGTCGGCGACCAGCCCGAACTCAATCCCGGCGACAGCTACCAATACACGTCCGGTTGCCCGCTCTCGACAC
>NZ_RZQI01001487.1:0-770 GCF_003998335.1 Mesorhizobium sp. M7A.F.Ca.CA.002.05.1.1
GTGCGCAAGGGCGCACCCGTCGGCTATGGCGGCTTCACCTCCAATGTCGACATGAAGTCCGGTTCGCCGGCGTTCGGCACGCCGGAATACATGAAGGCGCAGCTCGTCGGCGGCCAGCTTGCCCGCCGCTACAACATTCCCTACCGCACCTCCAACACCTGCGCCGCCAACACGGTCGACGCGCAGGCGGCTTATGAAAGCGTGTTCTCGCTGTGGGGCGCCATCCAGGGCGGCGGCAATCTGATGATGCATGCCGCCGGCTGGCTCGAAGGCGGCCTGCGCTGCTCCTACGAGAAGACCATCCTGGACATCGACCTGCTGCAGATGGTGGCCGAATTCCTGACCCCCCTCGATCTTTCCGACGAGGCACTCGGCTTCGACGCCATCCAGTCGGTCGGTCCCGGCGGCCATTTCTTCGGCACCCAGCACACGCAGGACCGCTACAAGACCGCCTTCTACTCGCCGATCCTGTCCGACTGGCGCAATTACGAGACCTGGGCGGAAGCCGGCTCGCCGACGGCGCTCGAAAAGGCCAACAAGGTCTGGAAGGAGCGGCTGGCGTCCTATGAGGAGCCTTACATGGACCCGGCCATCCGCGAGGAACTCAACGCCTTCGTCGCCAAGCGCCGGTCCGAAGGCGGCGCGCCGACCGATTTTTGATCGGCAGTGCTGTTGATGAACGGTCGACCCCCACTCCGTCGAGCTGTGCTCGACACCTCTCCCCCGATCGACGGGGGAGAGGAAAGGCGCGAACTTATGCAGGCTGGCTC
>NZ_RZQI01001488.1:0-769 GCF_003998335.1 Mesorhizobium sp. M7A.F.Ca.CA.002.05.1.1
TCACGCCGCTTGCCAGGCCGGCCAGCGTATCCGCGCGTTCGCGGCCCTTTTCGCGGCCGGTGAGGATGGCAATGCGCAGCCCGACCTTGGCGGCAAGCGGCGAGATCGACATCGTGGTCGGCACCCATGCGCTGTTCCAGGAGACGGTCATGTTCCACGACCTGGTCTTCGCCGTGATCGACGAGCAGCACCGTTTCGGCGTCCATCAGCGGCTTGCCATCACCGCCAAGGGCGACGCGCCCGACATGCTGGTGATGACGGCCACTCCCATCCCCCGCACGCTGGTGCTGACCGCTTTCGGCGACATGGACGTGTCGAAACTGACGGAAAAACCGGCCGGCCGCCAGCCGATCCGTACCGTTACACTGCCGCTCGAGCGGCTCGACGAACTGGTCGACCGCATGGTGGACGCCGTCGCCGGCGGCCAGAAGATCTACTGGATCTGTCCGCTGGTCGAGGAATCCGAAGAAATCAAGCTGATGTCGGCCGAGGACCGCTTCGCCTCGCTGAAACCATTGTTCGGCGAACGTATCGGGCTCGTTCACGGCCGCATGAAGGGTGCCGAGAAGGACGAGGCGATGCGTGCCTTCAAGCAGGGCGAGACACGCATCCTGATCGCCACCACCGTCATTGAGGTCGGCGTCGACGTGCCGGACGCCACCGTCATGGTCATCGAGCACGCCGAGCGCTTCGGCCTGGCCCAGCTGCACCAACTGCGCGGCCGGGTCGGGCGTGGCGACAAGCCCTCCTCCTGCGTGCTGCTCTACAA
>NZ_RZQI01001489.1:0-766 GCF_003998335.1 Mesorhizobium sp. M7A.F.Ca.CA.002.05.1.1
TCTCCGTACAGCCACGGATCGACGCGACGAGCTGGAGATATTGCCGCCCGGTGAGCGCTGCCGGCAGTTCAGGCGGATCGATGGCCAGACCGAAGCCGGCCTTGGCGGGCTCCGGCGCGCTGGCGAGATCGCGGCCGTCGATCGCCACACTTCCCTGGAGCAGCCGGATCTGACCGGTGATCGCCTTCAGCAAGGTGGATTTTCCTGAGCTGTTTGCGCCGAGCAGGCCAAGGATGTCACCCCGATCGAGCGTCATCCCGATGCCGGCGACAACTGGTCGGCCCCCATAGCCGGCGCCGAGCCCGCGAACCGCGAGTATCTCGACAGGATCGACACTGCTATCCATGGCGATATCTCCGTTGCGCCCGGTGCCACAGGAACAGGACAAGGGCGGCAAAGCCGATCAGCACCGTGCGCCCATATTCGAGCGACTCGTAGCTGGTGTAGGCGATGGCGCCGAGGAAGCTCAGCGCGGCGACGAATGGCGCGGTCATGAAATAGGCGGCAAACACCGCATAGGCGCCGTTCAGCGCCAGCAGCCAGAAGCCGCTAGCGAGCGGCATCGCCCAGGCCGAGGCTCAGCCGCCAAGGCAGCAACGGCCGGCAGGAGAAAGTAGGCGACCGACAATTGCAGGGGCAGCCGCGCCAGGCGCAGCCAGGCCCTGGTGAAGCCGAGCGGAGCCGTGCGCAGCACTGGCGAGTCCAGCGGATGGAAGCGCGCGCTCAGCATGAAGACGAGAAGGCCGCCGGTCAGGCCGGCCATGGC
>NZ_RZQI01001490.1:0-764 GCF_003998335.1 Mesorhizobium sp. M7A.F.Ca.CA.002.05.1.1
TGCCAGACCACTGGTTTGGAGGCTACGTCAACCAGTCCGCGAGCTTCGCCTTGCGCACATCCCGCAGCAGGCTGATGAAGCCGTCGGCCTGATATTCCGCCGTCAGCCGGCCCTTCTCCGCCGTCGCGATGCTGGCATCGCCGACGACGCCGTTCGGGTTGAGATCGCTGGCGATCCAGGCGAAGGCATGGGTGCCGGTGTGGCGCAGGAGCGAAAGTTCGTTTTCGGCTTTGGCGACATTGGAAACGAAATTGTCGGCCTTGGCCATGTCGACGAGGTCCGGCCGGAAATGCAGCATCAGCGAGGTCTCGACATCGCCGCCATGGATGCCGTGGCGGTCCTCCAGTTCGGTGTACATGCCGGCCGGGCGGCCGAACCGTTGCCAGCTGGTCTTTACCGCCAGCATCTTTCCGCGCACGCGCAATTCGCGCGTGACGATGCCCATGATCTCCTCGTTGCCGCCATGCGAATTGACCACGACCAGCTTGCGCACGCCAGCGCGCGCGATCGACAGGCCAAGCTCGGTCCAGGCTTCGATCAGCGTCGTTGCCGGCAAAGTGAGGGTGCCCGGCGCGTGCAGATGTTCGTTCGACTTGCCCACCGCCTGAACCGGCAGGATGCGGATGTCGAGATCGTCGGGCAGACGCGAAATGACCGTGTCGAGCATGCCGTTCATGATCGAGGTGTCGGTCGAGACAGGCAGATGCGGGCCATGCTGCTCGATCGCCGCCACCGGCAGCACGGCGATCGTCGCCTCCGGATCG
>NZ_RZQI01000148.1:0-9397 GCF_003998335.1 Mesorhizobium sp. M7A.F.Ca.CA.002.05.1.1
CGTCAGAATATCCAGGCGATCAGGACGGCAGCCGACCACGCAGCCGGCTAACCAGCGCTTTTCCCGCGTTCAGCCCGGCATGCCGGCTAAGGTTCTGGTACCGGCCGAGGCTTGTGATGGTCTGATGCGCAACGGTATCGGATCTGGAGCGGCTGCCTGATTCGGCCTCAAGGGTCCTCACAGCAGACAGTTGATCCCGCGCGCATACAAAAGAACAGAAAGAACAGATTCTCTTGCGTGCATACAAAACATGTTAAGTTCCCGCAGGTTGTGAAAATGCGCGGAATTACAGCATTGAGCTCCAGATGCCGCATATTCCTTCGTGCTAAAGTACAATAACGTGATCTTGTGCTTGAGCAGGCGAATGCTCGCACTGTATGGTACAAGTACGAGAAGGCGAATGCTTTCGGACTCGAATCGCCCAGGACAAGTCTTGGGGACAAGGAGTCGCTATGACATACGGAGCTGCCAATCTGAACGACGACGCTGCGGGACCGAAGAGTACGCTTGCCAGTACGGTCTATCAGCAATTGCGGGACGATCTTCTCGGGGGTGTTCTTGAGGCCGAGAGCAAGCTGCGGGTGGAATGGGTGGTCTCCAAATATGGAGCCGGCGCCTCGCCTGTCCGCGAAGCTCTCAATCGCCTCGCCTCGGAAGGACTTCTCGGCCGGCACGACCAGCGCGGCTTCTTCATCATGCCGGTCAGTGCGTCGGAACTCGAGGAGCTGACGCGCACCCGCTGCTGGCTCGAGGAGCGGGCGCTTCGCGAATCCATCGCCCACCGCACCGCCGAATGGGAAGAACAGCTCGTGCTGGCGCTGCATCGCCTGGGACGCGCGTCACGTCTGTCTCCGCAGGCTCTCTTTTCGCTCAATCCCGATTGGGAGAGGCTGCATCGTATCTTCCACAGGGTGTTGATTTCGGCCTGCCGGTCGCAATGGCTGGTGGGGTTTTGCGACCAGCTCTCCGATCACGCCTATCGCTACCGGCAAATGGCCAATGATGGCGAGGGCGTCCAGCGCGACGATTTCGGCGAGCATCGCCTGATCGCCGAATGTGCCCTGGACGGCAATGCCGACGGTGCCGTCGAGGCACTGCTCAACCATTACCAGTTGACTGCCGCCATGTGCATGAAGCGCTTCGAGCAGGACGACGAAACGAAGGAACTCGCCGGCAAACGCGCTCGGCGATAACAGCCGATTCCCGGCGGGCTCTTGCGCTCGTTTCTTGCTCGCACTCTGCGTCGGCGAGGCTGGCGTGAACCGCTGTCGGCGGGCTTGACGGCGCGGCCAAGAACCGCGAACCCTCGCCGCCGAGGCATGCCGCGACAGGCGCATGCTCAGCGCCGCCGCACCCAGGGATGTCTTCATGAGCAATCATCTGTTCGATGCGTTCCGGTCCCGGATGCCGGCGCCAGCGCGCTTGCTGATGGAAACCGATGATGGGCGCTCGCTCACCTATGGCGATATGCTGGCCCGCTCGGCGCAGCTTGCGCATGCGCTCCTGCAACTCGATGTCGAACCCGGTGACCGCGTTGCCGTGCAGGTCGAGAAGAGCCCGGAAGCGGTCCTGCTCTATCTCGCCTGCCTGCGAGCCGGCGCCGTCTTCCTGCCGCTCAACACCGCCTACACATTGGCCGAGCTGGAGTATTTCTTCGGCGACGCAGAGCCACGCCTGGTCGTCTGCGATCCGGCAAGAGCGGCCGACGTCGGCGCGCTGGCGAAAAAGTCGGGCGCCGTCACCGTCACGCTCGGCCGCGACGGCCGGGGATCGCTGCCCGATCGAGCCTCGCGGCTGCCGATGGATTTTCATGACGTAGCGCGTGGGCCGGATGACCTCGCGGCGATCCTCTACACGTCGGGAACCACCGGCCGTTCGAAAGGCGCCATGCTCAGCCACGAGAACCTTGCTTCGAACGCGCGCGTGCTGGTCGAGCACTGGCGTTTCACTGGAGACGACGTGCTGATCCACGCATTGCCGATCTTCCACACGCACGGCCTGTTCGTCGCCACCAATGTCGTCCTGATGGCCGGCGCCTCGATGCTGTTCGAGCAGAAGTTCGATCCGGCCCGCATCGTCTCGCTGCTGCCGCGCGCCACCGCCCTGATGGGGGTGCCGACCTTCTACGTGCGCCTGCTGCAGCAGGATGGGCTGGACCATGAGGCGGCAAAAAACATCCGTGTGTTCATTTCCGGGTCGGCGCCGCTGCTGGCCGAGACGCATAAGGCCTGGCGCGAGCGCACCGGCCACGCGATCCTCGAACGCTACGGCATGACCGAGACCAACATGAACACCTCGAACCCCTATGAGGGCGAGCGGCGCGCCGGTACCGTCGGTTTCCCCTTGCCCGGGGTCACGCTCCGCATCGCCGATCCCGACAGCGGCGCAGCGCTTGCGCAGGGTGAGGTCGGCATGATCGAGGTCAAAGGCCCCAACGTCTTCGGCGGCTATTGGCGCATGCCGGAGAAGACCAAGGCGGAATTCCGCGCCGACGGTTTTTTCATCACCGGCGATCTCGGCATGATCGACGCCGACGGCTACGTCCACATTGTCGGCCGCGGCAAGGACCTGATCATATCGGGCGGCTACAACATCTATCCGAAGGAACTTGAAAGCGAGATCGACGCGCTCGACGGGGTTAGCGAAAGCGCCGTCATCGGCGTTGCCCATCCGGATTTCGGCGAAGGCGTCACCGCTGTCGTCGTGCGGGCGCCGTCATCGCGGATCACCGATGCCGAAATTCTCGCCGCTATCGCCGGGCGGGTGGCGAAATACAAGCATCCGAAGCGGGTGATCTTCGTCGATGAACTGCCGCGCAACACCATGGGCAAGGTACAGAAGAACCTGCTGCGCGACACCTACAAGGACATATACGCATCATAGTTGTGCGGCGCCTGGGGCAGGGGCGCCTTACTCGCCTTACTCCTTGCGCGACCTTTCGGCCCGACTGCCGGAGCCCCACAAGGCGCGCTTCAGCAGGTTGCGCTTTCGTGGGACGAGGTTGATGTCGCTGACAAGCTTGGCGCCGCCCTCGCGCCGTTCCAAGGTGATCTTGCGGCTATGGAAGGCTTCCAGCTCGGCCCGGTGCGCCACGCTGATGATGGTGACATCAGGCAATTCACGGATCACCGTCGCCATCATGGTGTCCTGGCTCTTCTCGTCGAGCGCCGAGGTTGCTTCATCCAGCACGACGATATCGGGGCGGTGCAACAGCAGGCGCGCGAAGGCGAGACGCTGCTTTTCGCCGCCCGACAGCGTCTGGTCCCATGGCGCTTCTTCCTTGATCCTTTCGGCAAGGTAGGCGAGGCCGACCTTGTCGAGGGCGGCCTTGATCTGCTTGATCGTCCACTTATCCGCCGCCGCGGGATAGGCGACCGCGCGGCGAAGCGTGCCCGAGGGGATGTAGGGGCGTTGCGGCAGCATGAACAGTCGCCTGTCGGCGTGGAAATTGACGCTGCCGCCGCCCCACGGCCACAGGCCCGCGACGGCCCGCACCAGCGTCGACTTGCCCGAGCCGGATTCGCCGGCCACCAGCACCCGCTCACCGGGTTCGATCGCAACCTCGGTCTCCTTGACCACGGCGGTGCCGTCGTCGAGCGTCACGGAGAGATCGTCGAGGCTGAGCATGGCACCGTCATCGGTTTCGCCGTGCTGGATGCGCCCAAGCGCGTCGCTCTGCTCCGCACGCTCGAGCCCGTCGAGCGACATCATCAGCGATGCTATGCGCCGCGCGGAGGCGTTCCAGTCGGCAAGACGCGGGTAGTTGTCGACCAGCCATCCGAACGCGCCTTGCACGATGCCAAAGGCGGACGCTGCCTGCATCACCTCGCCAAGCGTCATTGAGCCTTCGAGGAATTTTGGCGCGCACAGCAGGATCGGCACGACCGGCGCAAACAGGCTCGATCCCTGCGACACCGCCGCCGTGCGCATGTGCTGGCCCGTCAGCAGCGCCCATTGCCTCAGCACATGGCCGAAATTCCTGTCGATGCCGCTGCGCTCCTCTTCCTCGCCGCCCAGCAAGGCGATGCTCTCGCCGTTTTCGCGCACGCGCGTCAGCGTGTAGCGCAGTTCGGCCTCCGCCTGGTTCTTCCGCTCGGAGAGCTGGACGAAATTGCGGCCGATGACCACCATCGCGGTCGAGGTGATGGCGGCATAGATCATCGCGGTGATGACCAGGAAGCCGGGGATGGTGATGCTCTCGCCGCCGATCGGCAAAGTGAGCGCGCCGCCGATGGTCCACAGCACGACGATGAAGGTCGAGGCAGACAGGAACGCGTTGAGGACGCCGGCGATGAAATCGACCGGCGACTCGGTGGCGATGCGCAGATCCTCGGTCATGCGGGCCTCGGGGTTCTGGTGGTCGCCGCCGACGAGATTCAGTTGGTAGTAGCGGCCGCCTGCCAGCCAGCGCGCGATGACCGCGGTGGTCAGCCAGGAACGCCAGCGGCGCTGGATCGTCATGCGCAGGTAGACCTGCGCGACGACAAGGCTGCCGCTGCAGATTACCAGCGGCACGAAGACGGCGCTGAGGAAATAGACGCTGCGGGCGTTGCGCTGCTCGAGGGCATCGAACATCGAACGGTTCCAGACATTGATGCCATACTGGAAGCCGATATTGATGCAGATCAGCAGCAGCACCCCGATCGTCAATGGCCAGGCGAGCCGGTCGCCGCGCCGGCTCCAGTAACCGCGCGCGCTGATCCAGAAACGCCGCAGCAGATATTTCTTGCGCTCCTGCTCGGCCCCTTCGGGCGTCAGTTGCGGATCGGGCTCGACAGCATCCGGCGGTGGCCCCGGCTGGCCGTCGACCTCCGGGGCAGCTTCGGCACTCGACAGCTTTTTTTCGCGCAGCTCCTCGTGGCGTGGCCTTTGGTCACGCGGAGCTTTCTGTGGCGGCTTCAAGGCACCGCGCGGTTTGATGCCGTCGGCCTGTTTCAATTTGGGTTTCGCCTCGGACATACGCTCCGACAACGACCTCAAAATCAAAAGGTTTCATGACGTCAGCCGACTTGACCTGATATCAACGCACAGTGTCGGAGCCGGCCGCAAAAACCTTTTCGCCGCCGATCCAGACGCCCTTCGTGTCGAGATCGTCCGACAGAGCGACAATATCCGCAGCCGTGCCGTTGGCGAATCGGCCAAGTCGGTGCGACTGGCCGATTGCTTGCGCCGGATAGAGTGAGGCCATGCGCAAAGCCTCGGAAAGCTCGACCCCGACGACGCGGTGGATGAAACGAACGGCCGAGATCATGTCGAGATCGGCGCCCGCCAGCGTTCCGTCGGCGAGCCTCAGGCTGCCGTCCCTTCGATAGATGGTGCGGCCGTTGAGCGTGAACGACGTCATCTCGGTGCCGATTGTCGCCATGGCGTCGGTGACCAGCACGATCCTGGCCGGCCCCTGCTTGGCGCGCAGCGCGATCTTGATGGTGGCCGGATCGACATGGATGCCGTCGGCGATGAGGCCGGCCGACAAGCTGCCGATGTCGATGGCGGCGCCGACCAATCCGGGCTCGCGATTGCCGATCTGGCTCATCGCATTGAACAGATGGGTGACCATTGAGGCGCCGGCCGCGGCAAAGGCGCTGGCGGTGGCATAGCCGGTATCGGAGTGGCCAAGGCTGACGATGATGCCGGCCCTGGCGAGTGCCGCGACGCGCGCCGGCTCGACGGATTCAGGGGCAATGGTGGTGAGCAGCACCGGTAGTTTTTGCCGCGCGGCGATCAGCATCGCCTGATCGGCATCCGTCATCGGCCGGATCAGCACCGGATCATGCGCGCCCTTGCGGGCGACCGACAGATGCGGGCCTTCGAGATGCAGTCCGAGAAACCCGGGCACCTTCTGGCGCGCCGCTGCCTCGCCGGCGGCGACAGCGGCGGCCGTGATTGCAGGCGTGTCGGTGATCAGCGTCGGCAGCAGCGCCGTCGTGCCGAAGGGCGCGTGCGCGCGACAAATGGTTTCGATGGAAGCGACATCGGGATGGTCGTTGAGCATGACGCCGCCGCCGCCATTGACCTGTACATCCACAAAGCCCGGCGTCAGAAGGCCGCCGCCGGTGTCGACGACGCGGATATCCGAGGGGACGGCGCCCGTTGGCAAAATAGCCTCGACGAGACCGTCGCGCACGACAAGTGCGTGGCCTTCATGCCAGTCGTCGCCGTCGAAAATCCGGGCTCCAGTCAGGGCAAAGCGATCGCTCATACTGTCTCCGTCACCTTGCGAAGATTGCGCGGCGTGTCCGGGTCGAGACCGCGATGGCGGGCAAAGGCCTCGACGAACATGTAGAAGGAGACGATCAGCGTCAGCGGATCGGTCAGCGGGTGGCCAGTGGCGACATGCGGCAGGCGCACGGCGCGTTTGGCAAGCGCCGAGGTGACGAACACCGGCGCGCCCTTGGCCGCCAGGCTGTCGGCGGCCTCGGCAATGGACGGTTCGGAGGCGTCGCGCGCGGCCAGCGCCAGCACCGGAAAATCGGGACCGATCAGCGCCAGCGGGCCGTGCATGACCTCGGCGGCGCTGTAGGCCTCGGCATGCATGCCGCAGGTCTCCTTGAATTTCAGCGCCGCCTCATTGGCCATCGCCGCCGACGGTCCGCGGCCGAGGATGAACAGCGACTTCTGCTTCTCGATCGTCTCGGAGAGCACGCTCATCCAGTCGCAGGCGATCGCCTTGCCGAAATGCTCCGGCAGGCGGGCAAGTGCGGCCAACAGCGCGTCGTCGCCCGTGGCATGCGCCATCAGAGCGAGGCCAGCGACGGCCGAATTGATGAAGGTCTTCGTGGCCGCGACGCTGCGCTCGGGGCCGGCCAGGATATCGATCGCATAGTCCGAAGCACGCGCCAGCGGCGAATCGGCGGTGTTGGTGATGGCGACGGTCAGCGCGCCCCCCGCCCGCGCGGTTTCGGCCATGGCGACGATATCGGGGCTCTTGCCCGACTGCGAGATTGCCAGGCAGGCCGAGCCGGCCAGCCTGAGCTTGCGGCCGTAGATCGAGGCGATCGACGGTCCGACCGATGCGACGGCCAGGCCGGCGGTCAGCTCGACGGCGTATTTCATGAAGGTGGCGGCATGGTCGGACGAGCCGCGCGCCACGGTGACGACGAACTGCGGGTCACGTTCACGGATGCCGCGCCCGGCCTCTGTCAGCACGGCGCCGGAGCCGTCGAGCAGGCGGGCGACCGCTTGCGGGACCTCCTCGATCTCGCGCCGCATATGGGTCATTTCTGCCGACATGGTCGGCTTTGTCGTGCTCATGGTCGGCCCTCTTCGCTCGGCCCTGTCAGCCGCAGTTCGGCGACGAAATCATAGGCGTCGCCTCGGTAGATGGAGCGGGTGAATTCGATCACCTTGCCGCTCGCCAGATAGGAAATGCGTTCGATGTGCAGGCCGGCAATGCCTGGCGGCACTTCGAGCAGGCGCGCGTCGCTGTCGCCGAGATTGGCGGCGGAGATGCGCTGCACCGCCCGCACCGGCCGGTTGCCGGTCAATTCCAGCGCCGCGTAGAGCGAGGAACCTATATCGGCCGGATCGGGCAACACGCTGGCCGACAGCGAGGCGCGTTCGATCGCCAGCGGCGTGTCGTTGGCAATGCGCAGGCGCGCCACCCGCGCCACCAGTTCGCTCGACGACAGGCCGAGCACCATCATCTCGTCGGGCGAGGGCGCGTAAAGGCCGCGGTCGAGCCATGCCGAACGCACCGCCATGCCGCGCCGCGCCATGTCCTCGGTGAACGAGGTCAGCCGCGACAGCGACTGTTCGACACGCTCCATGCGCGGCGCCACGAAGGTGCCGGAGCCGTGGCGCTGCACCAGGATGCCGCCCTTGACCAGGTCCTGCACCGCCTTGCGCACGGTGACCCGCGAAATATCGGCCTTGGTGGCGATGTCGCGCTCGGAAGGCAGCGCGTCGCCCGGCCCGATGAGGCCGCGATTGACCGCGTCCTCGATGCTCTTGCGAAGCTGCAGATAAAGCGGCGCGCCGCTTTGCGCCTGATGTTTGAGCGTGGCGAAGATCTGGTCGGCGGCCTCGCTCATCGAGTTGCCTCCGCGTGTCCGGCGAAAAGGCGGACCGCTATCTGCACCGCGCCGCCCAGCGCGTCGTCGAGCGGCGGCTTCAGCAGCGCCCGGTAACGGGCAGACAGGCGCGGCGCGTAGAGCGGCGCCAGCCCGCCGAGCAGGCACAGCGGCGCGTCGTCGGCGAGATCGAGCGCGCCGAGCGAGGCTTCGACATCGGCGACCACCCTGTCGAGGATCCAGTTGGCGACGCTGTCACCCTTCTCGGCATGCTCGAACACCTTGGGTGCGAAGCCGCCGAAATCGCCCGGCTTGGCATTGGTGGTGAATTCGACGACATCCTCCGGGTTGTTGCGGAACACGGCCAGCATGCTCTGCGTCAGCGGCGAACCTTCGCGGACGCCGTCATAGGCAAGCAGGGTCTGTTCGAGCAGGTCGCGGCCGATACGGGCGCCGCTGCCCTGGTCGCCAACCTGGAAGCCCCAGCCGCCGATGGCCCGCGATTTGCCTTGTCTGCGCGCCATATAGGCGGTGCCGGTGCCGAGGATCGCCATGGCGCCGTCGCCGGAGCCGACAGCGCCTTCCAGTGCGATCTCGGCGTCGGTCTCGACGCGGCTGATGCTGAACGGCAGGATCGCTTCGAGCTGCTGCCGGTAGGTGCCGACATTGGCGCCGGCCAGCCCGAGAATGGCCGGCGTCTGCGGGATCAGTTCCGCATCCTGCCCGGCGGCGAGAAACGCCTGCCGCGCGGCCTCGACGATGTTCGAGCGGGCGCCGGTCAAGTCGGTGCGGATGTTGGCGGCGCCGCTTTTTGCGCGGCCAATCACCGTGCCGTCCGCCGTTGCCAGGGCGGCCCTGCAGCTGGTGCCGCCGCCATCGATTCCGAGCACGAAATTCACGTGATTTCTCCTCCAGGCGGATAATACCAATAAAATACCAATAGCCAAGGGTTAATTTCCGTTTCAAAAAGATTAAGCCGTATTTTATTGAAAATCCTATGAATTTCGCCGGCTCAGCGATTTCCGGCCAGCGAATTCGTTAATGCGTGTGGACAAGTGGTATTTTTTTGGTATTGTTCTGGTATTGGAGGAACCGGGATGGCCGAAACGCGCACCGAAGCGCTTCACAAAAATGCCGAGGGGCTGGATATCCAGCCTCCGGACGCCATCCTTTCCTATCTGGCCGATGCGCAGATCGAAGCCGCCAAGGTCGTGCGCCATGCCATTCCATCCATAGCCAGGGCCGCCGAGATCATCGCCGGCAGGCTGAAGAGCGGCGGCAAGCTTGCCTACGCCGCGGCCGGCAGCTCAGGCCTGATGGCGCTGGCAGATGCGCTGGAACTGCCGGGCACCTTCGGCATTCACCGTGACCGCATCGCTATCCTGATC
>NZ_RZQI01001491.1:0-762 GCF_003998335.1 Mesorhizobium sp. M7A.F.Ca.CA.002.05.1.1
GTCCAGCACGGCATGTCGATCCAGGCGCGCGACGGCGCCTCGCATAATGCCCTGCTGGCGACGGTAGCCGGGGCCATGGCGGCCTGGAGGACGCTGGCCGGCGGCAGCGCGGCGTGACAAACGCCGGCTGGTGTGCTCGAAATCCGCCAGCAAGGCGGGAGGGATGAGAGCGTGAAAAAGGGTTATCGCGAGCTGCTGGACGAGGCGAACGCCGTGATCGAGGTGGTTTCGCCGGAGGAGGCGGCCGGGCTGATCGACGATGAAGACACCATCTTCGTCGATCTGCGCGATCCACGCGAAGTGGAACGCGACGGCAAGATTCCCGGCGCCAAGCATGTCACGCGCGGCATGCTGGAGTTCTGGATCGACCCCGAAAGCCCTTACCACAAGCCCTTCTTCGCCTCGGGCAAGAACTTCGTGTTCTTCTGCGCCGGCGGCTGGCGCTCGGCGCTGGCCACAAAGACGGCGCAGGACATGGGGCTTTCGCCGGTCAAGCACATCCTTGGCGGCTACACCGCCTGGAAGGCCGCCGGACTGCCGGTCGAACCCGGCGAGAAGAAGAAATAATCTCGACCGCCGCTCAGTGCAGCAGCAATGGCTCGCGATTCGCCACGAAGCCAACCGCGCGTTCGACCACGCCCTTGTCGGCGAGAATGCGGCGGTGGCCGAGCCCGTCGGCCCAGTAGAGCCGCACATGGCCGCCGGCGCCGGCATAGCGCCTTGCATGATCGGCCGAGACTTCGCGGTCGTCCTGCGCATGGA
>NZ_RZQI01001492.1:0-761 GCF_003998335.1 Mesorhizobium sp. M7A.F.Ca.CA.002.05.1.1
GTGCACAGCGTCGGCGTGCCCGCCTAATAGCGGCCATCCCAAAGCGGCTGGTCTTCGTGACGGTTGCTGCGGCAGCCGCCTTCGTCGCGCAGTTCGCCGTGCAGCACAGCGAAAGTTCCCCTGACCTTCACGTTTCCAACTGGATCGGACGTACCCCGGAGCCGATCGCCGGCGTCGCCTCTGTCATCGATGGCGATACGATCGAGATTCATGGGCAACGCATCCGCTTCAATGGCATCGACGCCCCCGAGTCCGCCCAGCAATGCGACGACGCCAAGGGCGTTCGCTACCGGTGCGGGGCGAAGGCCGCTGCAGCACTGGACGGGTTCTTGGCCGCCTCGAGGCCGGTCACATGCACCTTTATCGCCTGGGACCGCTACAACCGCTTTGTGAGCGACTGCCGGCGTGCGGATGGCGCCAGTGTGGCCGCATGGATGGTCGAAAACGGCTATGCGCTCGACTGGCCCAAGTACAGCGGTGGCGCCTATGCAGCGCAGCAGGCGAAGGCCGAGGCGGCGAAGGTCGGCCTGTGGGTCGGACAGTTCCAACTGCCGTGGGAGTGGCGGGCCGGGTATGGAGACAACGCCAGGCCGGCAGTGAGCCAATCCCTAGGCATCGTCGGGCGCCAGGTCGCGCAGCTATTCCTGCCAGCCGCGGCGGAAATGCTCGCAGATCAGCTCGTGCGACGAGGCTCAATGGTATCTCAGTAACTGTCCGTGGGGTGGCAAACTGGACCGTGATGGCGACGGGCAGGCGTGTGA
>NZ_RZQI01001493.1:0-756 GCF_003998335.1 Mesorhizobium sp. M7A.F.Ca.CA.002.05.1.1
GATCATGTTCGAGGGCTTCCAAGGCGCGGAAATCGACACCGGCGATGCCAACATATTCTGCCTGCGCGCCGGCGGCGGGCCACCGCTGCTGTTGCTGCACGGCTTTCCGCAAACGCATCTGATGTGGCGCGACATCGCCCCCGCTCTGGCCAGCCGGTTCAGCGTCGTCTGCGCCGACCTGCGCGGCTATGGCCGCAGTTCGTGTCCGGCATCCACTCCCGACCACGCCCCCTATGCCAAGCGCACCATGGCCGCCGATATGATGAGGCTGATGGAGAAGCTGGGTTTCAGCAGCTTCATGGTCGCCGGCCATGATCGCGGAGGGCGTGTCGCCTACCGCATGGCGCTCGATCATCGGGGCAGCATCGACAGGCTCGCCGTTCTCGACATCGTGCCGACCGCCGATGCCTGGGACCGGGCCGACGCCAGGCTGGCGCTGGGTTATTGGCCATGGTCGCTGCTGGCGCAGCCCGAGCCGTTGCCGGAAAAGATCCTGTCCAGCGCCGCCGAGGCGATCGTCGACAATGCGCTCAACGGCTGGGGCTCGTCGTCATCGGCGTTTCCAGCCGAAGTGCGTCAGGCCTATGTCGAGGCCTTGCGCGCGCCTGCCCACGCCCATGCCATCTGCGAGGAATATCGGGCGGCAGCCACGCTCGATCGCGAGCACGACCATGCCGACAAGGCAGCCGGCCGGCGCATTCGCTGCCCGCTGCTGGCGCTATGGAGCGGTCAGGGCGCGTTGGCGCAATGGTATGC
>NZ_RZQI01001494.1:0-756 GCF_003998335.1 Mesorhizobium sp. M7A.F.Ca.CA.002.05.1.1
CACGCGTTCCATCGACACGGCGCGCGGCGTGGTCAATGCCGACCCCGCCAAGCCGGACCTCGACAAGCTGCCTACCGACACCTTCGGCACGGTCGAGTTTCGCGACGGCCGAATGGTAGCGTCCATCGGCGGCAAGGACGTCGAGATCCTGAGCAGTTTAAACGGTCAGGCGAATTGGGCGGCGATGAACAGCAATGCGACGCTGTCGGCAACAGGGATCTGGCGGGGCGAAAGCGTCGCGCTGGACGTCGCCTCGGCCAGACCGCTTGTGCTGTTTGCCGGCGGCACGGCGCCGCTGACGCTGTCCTTTAAGGCGGCGCCCGCCACCTTCTCGTTCGACGGCACGGCCAGCATGTCTGAAAATACCTATTTCGACGGTCAGGCGAAGTTCTCGGCACCCTCGCTGCGGCGTGTCCTGGAATGGTCGCAGGCCGGCATCGCTCCGGGTGCAGCGATCGGCTCGGTCAGCATTTCGAGCAAGATCACCGCGACCGGCGGGCGCGTCAAGTTCGACAACACGGCAATTGCACTCGACAACAATCCGGGGATGGGTGCACTGGACCTCTCGCTTGGCGAAGCACAACCTGTGATCTCCGGCACGCTCGCCTTCGACACGCTCGACCTCAGATCGTTTCTGTCAGCCTTCACCCCGCTGGTGCCGACCGGAGGGGCGGGACCCGGCGAAATCGACACAAGTTTCGCCGACAAGATCAATCTCGATCTGAGGCTGTCGGCAGCCCACGCCACGGCGGGACC
>NZ_RZQI01001495.1:0-755 GCF_003998335.1 Mesorhizobium sp. M7A.F.Ca.CA.002.05.1.1
CTTCATGTTTTTATGGCTTGGATAGGTGGACGGGTTGCTAGAGCAATTCCAGGAAAATTGTGAAACGGTTTTCCGTCCGGAATTGCCTAAAAACAAGGAGTTAGAGCGGGTCGCCGTTTCCGTGAAACGGTGAACTGCTCTAGGGGAGCGAGCCATGAACTACACCAGGATGGTGATCGAGAAAGAAGCGCCGGAAGAATACGGCTATGACCGTATCCGCTACAATCTTTCGGAAAGTTCGATCGCCGACCAGAAGCTCTCCGACATCGGCCTGTCGCTGCCTGATCTCACGCTTTTCTATGGCGAGCATCGCGGCGACAAGCAGTTGCGTGCACTGATCTCGGCGCAGGATGCCGGCATTTCGCCGGATGATGTCCTGGTCACTGCCGGTGCCGCGGGCGCGCTGTTCATCATCTCGACCTCGCTCTTGTCGGCCAATGACCATCTCGTCGTCATCAGGCCCAACTACGCCACCAACATCGAAACCCCAAGGGCGATCGGCTGCGCCATCAGCTTTGTCGACCTGGCCTTCGAGGAAGGCTTCGCCATTGATGTCGAACGCGTCAAGGCGGCGCTGCGGCCGGACACGAAGCTGATCAGCGTCACCTGCCCGCACAACCCGACCGGCACGATGATGAGCCGAACCGAGCTCGATGCGCTGGTTGCGCTTGCCGAAAGCAGCAACTGCCGTCTGCTGGTCGACGAGACCTATCGCGACCTTTCCTACGGCCGGCGGCTGCCGACGGCTGCCTCAC
>NZ_RZQI01001496.1:0-753 GCF_003998335.1 Mesorhizobium sp. M7A.F.Ca.CA.002.05.1.1
CGGCTGCACCGCGCTCGTCAACGCGCGGCCTTCAAGCAGTTGGAGGGCGACGGTGACGCCTGGCCGCCTGACACCAAGCATGATGGCCAGGAATTCGTGGGTGATGGCGAGATGTTCGCCGGGCACGCGGTCGTCGCACATGAGCAGCCAGCGCGCCAGCCGCTCCTCGAGCTTCAGCCGCGCGTTGACGAGCGCGGTGCAGCCGGCCTGGGTCTGTAGCGCGTTGACGAAGCGCAGCAGGAACATGCGCAAGGTTGCACTTGCCGCCAATGCTGCCTTGAAAGCGCCGGCTTCGATGCGGATCGCTTCGCCTTCGAGTTGGACATAACAGGCATGCGGCGCACGGTCGTCGCCCATCACCAGGGAATATCCCGTCATGCCCTCGAAGCCGATGAAGCCCACTTCGGCCTCTTGGCCGCTCGCGGTGCTGGCGACCACCGAACCGATGCCCTGTTCGATGAAGTAGACGGCCTCGATCGGAATATTCGGGGTCACCAGCATCATGCGTAGCGGCAAGTCGCAGCGCTGCATGTGCGGCTCGAGCAACGCCAGATCATCCGCAGGCATGCGCCGCAGCAGCTGATTTCGGTATTTGGTGAGATCAGACATGGCGTGGCCCAATGCAGGGCAAGAGCCATCCAATCTCCCAGCCGTCCGTGCCCGTAAAAACGTACGGACGATCGCCTATGTATAGGGGCTCTGAACGAAGAAAGATATCAATGCGATATGAAATTCGAAGCACGGCGCCCCCCC
>NZ_RZQI01001497.1:0-750 GCF_003998335.1 Mesorhizobium sp. M7A.F.Ca.CA.002.05.1.1
GTCACGGGACCTTTTTCAGTGCAGGCGCCGGCAATGGCAAGCGGCAATGCTATTCCTGGTCGGCAACCTTGCGGCGGCGAGCCGGCTTGGCGGCCGGGCTCTTTTTGACGGGAGCCGTTTCACGATGCCCCATGTCGCGCATCTCAAGCGCTTTTTCGCATTTGGCCATGTAGTCGCGTGTCATCGGCAGCGTGTCGTTCTTCTTGGCGATCTGGATCTGGAAGATCACCAGGTCCTGCCAGCGGAAGGCGGCTTCCGAGGCCGCCAGGTAGAATTCCCACATGCGGCAGAAACGCTCGTCATAGATCGCCTTGGCCTTGTCGCGATTGGCGGCGAAGCGCACGCCCCAGTGCTTCAGCGTATCGGCATAGTGGAGCCGCAGGATCTCGACGTCGGTGACGACCAGGCCCGACTTTTCGATCGCCGGCATGACTTCCGAGAGCGACGGGATGTAGCCGCCCGGGAAGATGTATTTGCGGATGAAGGCGCTGGTCGCCCACGGCACGCCGGAACGGCCGATCGTGTGCAACAGCATCACGCCATCGGGCTTGAGCAGCGTCGCGCTCTTGTCGAAGAAGGTGCGGTAGTGGTTGACGCCGACATGCTCGAACATGCCGACCGAGACGATGCGGTCGAAACGCTCGTTGAGTTCGCGGTAGTCCTTCAGCTCGAAATGCACACGGCTTTCCAGCCCTTGCGCGTGCGCCCGGTCGGTGGCTACGCCATGCTGCTCGGTCGACAGAGTCACGC
>NZ_RZQI01001498.1:0-746 GCF_003998335.1 Mesorhizobium sp. M7A.F.Ca.CA.002.05.1.1
ATTTTATGCTTTGCCCCAAAACCCTCCATCTCTTGACCGCGCGCAGCACTGCTGGAAACCTTACTCCACCCCCCTCGCATTAACCATTCATTAACCATTCCCTCGCTAGCGTTTACCTCTCAGTAAGGATTCGCCAGCCGTGACTTTTGCCGCCCCCCTCGAGGCCAAATCCATTCGTTTCCGTGCCCGCTCTTTCGTCGCTTTCACGCTGACGCCCGAAGCGCCTTTGGACGTGTGGCTCGAGGGGCTCGACCACTGGATCGGCAACTCGCCGGGCTATTTTGCCGGGCGGCCGGTGGTGCTTGATCTCAACACCTTGAAGCCCGATGTCGCCGCGATCGAATCGCTGGTCGACGTGCTTGGCCATCGCGGCATCCGCATCTACGCCATCGAGCTCGACGGCCACGCCGCACTCGCGCCCAACCTGCCGCCGGTGCTGGTCGGCGCCAAGGAGGCGACGACGGATGGGCTGCTGCCCCGCAAGGCGCGGGAGGATGTTTCCGAAGAGGGCAAGGCCGAGGGCAGGGCGCCTGAAGCCGGCGCGGCCAAGGCCGGCGACGGCAAGGTTGACGCAAGCAAGGCGGGCGATAGCGAGCCGCAGGTTGAAGCTTCGGGCACGCTGATGATCAAGGCGCCGATCCGCTCGGGCCAGGCGATCGTGCATCCGCATGGCGATGTCATCGTGCTCGGTTCGGTCGCGTCCGGTTCGGAGATCATCGCGGCGGGCTCGATCCATGTCTACGGCA
>NZ_RZQI01001499.1:0-744 GCF_003998335.1 Mesorhizobium sp. M7A.F.Ca.CA.002.05.1.1
CGACAGGACCAGCGTTCTGGCAACAACGATGAGATATTGCGGATTGAACTCCATCTCGCCGGTCCAGCCTTCGTTGAACAAAAGCTGCTTGTAGGGCGCTGTGGTGAACACATATTCGAACCCGCCGTAAGGTCCGCGCGTCGAGAACGACACCACGATGATGATGCCGATCGGGATGATCAGCGTCAGCAGCATGATGAGATGGGCCGGCAGCAGGCCGAGGACATTCCAGTCGGGACTTTTTGTGCGTGCCTTCATGCGCCGAGGATCCGCACGGATTCGGCGGCAAAGCCAACTTTTACCGATTGCCCGATTTCGAACATCTGGCCGCGGCTGAGGCTGTTGCGCTTGGAGATGCGCAGCTTGGTTCCGCCCGCTTCAACGAGATAGTATGTGTAGCCGCCAAGATAATTGGTGCTCATGATCGTGCCGTCGACAGCGATCGGGTTGTCCTGCGCGGGCAGGCTGATTTTTTCCGGACGTATCGAGATGAAGGCCTTCTGGCCGGCGACCGCATTCTTGTGAGAGGCCGTCAAGGTCATGCCGAGTTGCGTTTTCACGGTTGCCTGCTCGCCGTCCACGGCAATCACGTCAGCATCGAGGAAGTTGGTCTCGCCGATGAAATCGGCGACGAAGCGGTTCGACGGCTCCTCGTAGATCGCCGCGGGTGTGCCAAGCTGCTGGATCTCGCCATCGCCGAGAACGCAGATGCGATCCGACATGTCGAGCGCTTCTTCCTGGTCG
>NZ_RZQI01001500.1:0-742 GCF_003998335.1 Mesorhizobium sp. M7A.F.Ca.CA.002.05.1.1
CGGCGGCAGTCGGCCGTTGCCGATGCGCTCCATGCGGTAGCGCAGCAGCCGCAAGATGCGGCTTTCGAAATTGACGCTTTCGACGCGGTCGAACTGAAGCTGGGCGCGGTCGTGCTTGGCCAGGACAGCCGCGGTGATCGCGGCCGCCTTGGCCTTGGCGGCATCGCAGTTCTTTTGCGGGTAGGTGGCCTTCAAGGCCTCTTCGAGTTCGCCGCCATGGTTCTTGGCGATTTCGACATGGCGCTCCTCATGGCGCTTGATGTCGGCGGACAGCGTATCCCAGAACAGCCTGACATCGGCGTCGGCCTTGCGCGGGCGGCGCCACTCGGGAAGGATCACCTTCACCTTGACGGTCACCGCCGCGTCGGCGATCCGGCAGGAACTCGGCGTCTGCGCATAGCTGACACGGGTGGTGAAGGCCATCTGCGTGGCGCCCGGGTGCCGGTTGCCGGTGCTTTTCACCTCCGGCCCGCGTTTGGAGAGTTGTGCCTCGATGTCGTCGAGGGTGCTGCCGCCGATGGCGAAATAGCTGTACGTCTTGACGAGATTGGCGGTCGCCGCCGGAAGCGGGGTCATGGCGAGCAGCAGCGCGCAAGCCAAGGATCGTTTCACGCCCAGGGACCGTCTTTTCATGCCAAGCATGGCTCGCTTCATCATGTTGCCTCTTCGATCACCTTGCTTTACGGCCGTTGCCGGCGCAATGAAATTGATCCGCCAGGGATCACACATGATTGATGAACTC
>NZ_RZQI01000149.1:0-9368 GCF_003998335.1 Mesorhizobium sp. M7A.F.Ca.CA.002.05.1.1
GTTCTTGCCGATCGTCGCATAGCCGGCGATCTTTCCGCCGATCTCGGGCTGAAAGGCATGGTCGTGTGGGCGCTGGAAGACAACCAGAACGCACTCGCCTTTTATGCCGGCGCCGGCGGCCGCGATGTTGCGGAAGGCGTCGAGATCTTCGAGCAGAAGGCGCTCAAGAAGGTCGCTTTCGTCTGGGAATGACAGCCCGGCCCTTCGGCCATTGCGTCTCCCGATTTCAGCCAGCACCATTCGCCGCATTGCACCATGACGCGCCGCCCGCTATCGATCGTCCATCGAGAGAGGGATTTAAGCCATGCGCATTGAAGCCATAGCCAGCGGAAAGAACCCGCCTGAGGACGTCAACGTCATCATCGAGGTGCCGATCGGCGGCGAGCCGATCAAGTATGAGATGGACAAGGAAGCCGGCACGCTGTTCGTCGACCGCTTCCTGCACACCTCGATGCGCTACCCCGGCAATTACGGCTTCGTGCCGCACACGCTGTCGGGCGACGGCGATCCGATCGACGTGCTGGTCTGCAACACGCGCGCCCTGGTGCCGGGCTGCGTCATCAACGTCAGGCCGATCGGCGTGCTGATCATGGAAGACAATGCCGGCCAGGATGAGAAGATCATTGCCGTGCCGTCGCCGAAACTGACGCTGCGCTACGAGAACGTCACCGAATACACCCAGCTGCCCGACATCACGCGCCAGCAGGTGCAGCACTTCTTCGAGCACTACAAGGATCTCGAGCCCGGCAAATGGGTCAAGATCGAAGGCTGGCACGATTCCAAATATGCCAAGAAGATGATCGTCGATGCGATCGAGCGGGCCAAGGCGAGCAAGTAGCCCAACTTCGTCATACCAGGGCGGAGCAGCCGCAAAGCGGCGTCGCGGAGACCCTGGTATCCATGCCGTGACGCCAGGCGACGTGTGCGGCGGAACGGAATTCTGCACCGCCGCGGCGGTGTTGATGTCGCGGCATGGATCCTCGGGTCTGCGCTGCGTCGCTACGCTCCTTGCTCCGCCCGTGGATGACGAAGCTACGGGTGCGATGCCCAATCTCCGCCGTGCTCAGTTATCCACCCGGCCAAAAGCCGGCACATTGCCGATGACGGTGCGCCTGTCCTTGCCGCAGGCGAAGGTGCGTGCCTTGTCGTCGGCAAGCTTGCGCGCCTGATCGTTGGCGGTGGGATTGCCGGTGGCCAGCACCAGGCCGACGGTGCAGCCGTCGCGGGCGTCCATCTGGCCGACCTTGGCGACGAGCAGCACCTCGGTCGGCTTTTTCTCGTCCTCGGGATTGCTGATCGAGCGGCGATGGATGGCTGCATAGGGCACAGCCTTGTCGCCGGTGGTCTCGATGCGCCATTCGATCTTGGCTCCGGACGAATTGAAACCGGAAAAGCTCTCCCAGACCGTTGTCATGTCGCCGCCGGGGGGAAAGCCGTAGAACAGCGATTCACGGGCATCGTCATAGGCTATCAGTACGGGATAGCCGCGATAGCCCGAACAGGCGAGTTCGGCCCAGTCGCCGTCGCCTTCCTCGGCCTGCGCGTAGGTCACGCAATCCTTTTTCGAATCCAGATCGGTGTAGGCGCTGGAAATGCCGTCGGCTTGCGCAGCCCGACCGAGACCGACCAGAACAAGCGGGATCAGAATGGCACGCATGGCGGTCAATCTCCGTTGCAAGCTGCCGCAGCGTAGCGCCAAACGTTATTTCTTCAAGCTCGCTTCAATCAGCAGGTCCGCGTTGCGGGCGACCGCTTGCGCCGGGCCGCCGAGCCCGAACAGCTGGCCACTGATATAGGCGCCTTCGATCAGCAGCAGAAGGCCGTCGCCGAGCGTGTCAGGGTCTTGCGCGCCCATCGCAACCGCCATGGCGCGTAGGCGGCGGCGCAATTCCTGCTTGTTGGCCTCGCTGACCACACGGGCCGGATGGCTGTGGTCGGGATATTCGACCGCCGCGTTGGTCATGCCGCAGCCGCGATAGTCCGCCACTTGCGTGCGCTTGCCGATGCGGGTCAGGAAAGCCTTGATCTGTGCGCGCGGGTCGCCGGGATGAGCGGCAACCGCCTCGTCGAAACGCTCCCAATATTCAAGATCGTACTGCCTGAGATAGGAGGCGGCCAGTTCATCCTTGGACGGAAAGCTGCGATAGAGGCTGGGCTTTGTGACGCCGGCACGTTTGACGATCTCGTCGACGCCGATCGCCCTGATACCGCGCCGGTAGAACAGGTCATAAGCCACATCGAGGATCTTCTTGGCTGCTTTCGGCGGCGCCGACGCATGATCGTCGCTGATGGTCAGATCAATATTTTTGTCGGTTGGCATCGTGTGGCTCGATTGACAATGTTACCGATCGGTACGTATACATACTCCACCTGCAACGTACCGGTCAGTAACATGATAGCTCAATCCCGCCCCTTTGGCCAGCGCTACGCTTTCGTCGTGGTCGGCGTGATCTTCCTTAGCCTGCTGGTCGCGGCTGGCCTGCGCTCCGCACCCTCGGTCATGATGCTGCCGCTGGAGAACAGTTTCGGCTGGCGGCGCGACATCATCTCGCTGGCCGCCGGTGTCGGCATCCTGCTTTACGGCCTGACAGGGCCATTTGCCGCAGCCCTGATGGAGCGCATCGGGCTTCGCCGCACGCTGCTGGCCTCGCTGGTGGTGATGTCGGGCTCGACCGCGCTCAGCCTGCTGATGACCAAGCCGTGGCATCTGTTCATCACCTGGGGCGTGTTCTCGGGCATTGGTTCCGGTGCTGTCGCCAGCGTGCTCGGCGCGACCATCGTCAACCGGTGGTTCAAGACCAATCGCGGGCTTGTCATGGGATTGATGTCGGCCTCCAGCGCCTCGGGCATGCTGGTGTTCCTGCCGCTGATCGCCGCGCTGGCGCAGTCGGGCGGCTGGCAGCCGGTTGTCATTGCGGTCGCGATCGCGACCGCTGCCCTGATACCGCTGGTCTGGCTGCTGGTGCCGGAGCGGCCGGCATCGATCGGCATGGTGCGCTACGGCGCCGAGGCTGACGACGTGCCGCCCACTCCGCCTGCGTCACAGGGCAATTTTCTGGCGCATACGTTCTCGACGCTGCGCCGTGCCGCCGGCACGCGGGTGTTCTGGTATCTGTTCGCCACCTTCTTCGTCTGCGGCTTCACCACCAACGGGCTGGTCGGCACGCATCTGATCGCGTTCTGCGGCGACATGGGCATCGGCGAAGTGCAGGCCGCCGGCCTGCTGTCGATGATGGGCATCTTCGACCTGATCGGCACGACGTTGTCGGGCTGGCTCACCGACCGCTACGATCCGCGCAAGCTGCTCGGCGTCTATTACGGCATTCGTGGCCTGTCGCTGATCTATCTGCCCTATTCCGGCTTCTCGGCCACCAGCTTGATCATCTTCGCCGTGCTCTACGGCCTCGACTGGATCGCCACCGTGCCGCCGACGCTGCGGCTCGCCAACGAGGCGTTCGGCGATCGCAGTGGGCCGATCGTGTTCGGCTGGATCGTCGCCGGGCACCAGATCGGTGCGGCCGCTGCCGCCGCCTTTGGCGGCACCATGCGCGAGCTGCAGGGCAATTACGAACTGGCCTTCCTGATCGCCGGCATGACGGCAATCGCCGCCGCCTGTATCTCGCTGCTGATCAACACCAGCAAGCCGGCGTTCGATCCGGAGCCGCAAGCGGCTTAGGCGCGACGCTAATCTCCCCCCTCGAGGGGGAGATGGCCGCGAAGCGGCCAGAGGGGGGTCGGTCCGACTGGGCTCGGCCTCTTGCGATAGAAGGAGGTTAGCGCTCCACGCGCGGCGACCCCCTCTGTCGCCTTTGGCGACATCTCCCCCTCGAGGGGGAGATTACCCTGTTCATTGTTATCAAAACTTCATCATCCCGAGATGCGCCTGAAACATTGACGCTGGACCTTGGTGGCGCCGTTCAAGCCACCAGGAGACAGCCATGAACAAGCTCTCGATGACCCGCCGCGCCTTCGTCACATCCGCCAGCGCCGTTGGCCTGGCCGGCGTCTCGAGCTTGGCGCTGCCCTATTATTCGCGCGCCAATCAGCGGCCTTCCTTCACCCATGGCGTCCAGTCGGGAGATGTCGACGCCACCAGCGGCATGGTGTGGACGCGCACCGACCGACCGTCGCGCGTCATGTTCGAGGTGTCGTCGACGGAGAATTTCGCCAGTGCGACGCGGCTGGCGCCGCTCGATACGTCGCCGGCCAGCGATTACACGGTCAAGCGGCTGCTCACCGACCTCGCTTCGGACCAGGATATCTTCTACCGCATGACATCGGCCGATCTCGCCGACATCAACGCCGTTTCGGAGCCGATCACCGGCCGTTTCAGGACGGCGCCAGCCTCGAAGCGCGACATCCGCTTTGCCTGGTCCGGCGACACCGCCGGCCAGGGCTGGGGCATCGATGAGACCGGCATGAAGACCTACGCCACGATCGGCAAGCACACGCCCGACTTCTTCCTGCATTCAGGCGACACCATCTATGCCGACGGCGCCATGAAGGACGAGGTCGACCTGCCCGGCGGCGGCAAGTGGAAGAACGTCGTGCTGATCGACGGCAAGCGCAAGGTCGCCGAAACGCTGGACGAGTACCGGGACCAGTGGAAATACAACATGATGGACAGGAACGTGCTCGGCCTGAGCGCCATCTGCCCGACTTTCTACCAGTGGGACGACCATGAAGTGCTGAACAACTGGTCGGATTCCAAGGATCTCAGCGCCGACAGCCGCTACACGGAAAAATCCATCCACGTGCTGGCGGCCCGCGCGGCGCGGGCTTTCCACGAGATGACGACGATCCGCTACGAACCGTCCGAGCCCGGCCGCGTCTATCGCAAGATCGCTTATGGGCCGCTGCTCGACGTGTTCTTCCTCGACATGCGCTCCTATCGCGGCCCCAATGGTCCCGACATGCAGGATGAGATGACGCCGCAGTCGCGCATGCTCGGCGAGCAGCAGACGAAATGGCTGAAGCGCGAACTGGCGAATTCGAAGGCGACCTGGAAAATCATCGCCGCCGACGTGCCGCTCGGCCTCGTCGTCTGGGACGACGGCACCAAGAAGGTTGGCGCCGAAGCGGTCAGCAATGGCGACAATGGCTTGCCAAAAGGGCGCGAGCTCGAGATCGCCGACCTGCTGCGCTTCATAAAGAATGCCGGCATCAGCAACACCGTCTGGCTCACCGCAGATGTGCATTACACGGCCGCGCATTATTACAACCCGGACAAGGCGCAGTTCCAGGAGTTCAATCCGTTCTGGGAATTCGTCTCGGGTCCGATCCATGCCGGCACGTTCGGTCCCAACGATTTCGACATGACGTTCGGTCCGGAGCTGAAGTTCATCAAGGCGCCGACCGCCGAACAGGGACAGAACCTGCCGCCCTCGGCCGGGCTGCAATTCTTCGGGCTCGTCGATATTTCAGGCGCCAGCGAGCAGATGACGGTGCGGCTGATGGATCGCGACGACAACGAACTCTACAAGGTGACGCTCGACCCGGTGCGGTCGGCGTAAGCGCGCTTCTCAACCCTCCCCCTTGTGGGGAAGGTCGGCGGCGGCTTCGCAAAGCGAAGCTGGCGAGACGGGGCGGGGGGTGAAGCGCTGACTAGTCCGGGTAGCAGACCATGGGAATATTCGGCCAGACGGCGCTGTCGCAGTTGGCGGAGTCCTGGCGCTGCTTGAAGGCGGCGCTGACCGGGCCGGTCACCATCGGGTCGACGCCGTCTGGTGCGTCGGCGAAAATCTGCTCGGCCGACTGTGCCTCTGACAGCAAGGCAGGCCGTGATTCCTTCATCGTCGCGGCTGACTGTGCGGCGTTGGCCGCCAGCAGGACGGCGAAGGCAACAGACGCGATGAGCGGCCAGAATCGGTTGAGTTTATCGGTCATGACGTTTGAACTGCCCGGGCCCCAAAGGGTTCCCGCCTTGGTTAACAAAATCATCTCACACGCAGATGCTTAAGATTTGATGAGTATTTGGTGACGCTCCTCCTCTTTCGCAACTGCGAAAAACCCTGTATGAGCCGCGCAACCGAAAGAGGCAGCGCCTTTTGGCCTGCTGCCTGCAACGCTTCCGAGACCAGAACATGAAAATCCGTAATATCGCGATCATCGCGCACGTCGACCATGGAAAGACCACCCTGGTCGACCAGCTTTTGAAGCAGTCCGGCTCCTTCCGAGACAATCAGCGCGTCGCCGAGCGCGCCATGGATTCCAACGACCTCGAAAAGGAACGCGGCATCACCATCCTGGCCAAGGCGACTTCGGTCGACTGGAAGGATACCCGCATCAACATCGTCGACACCCCCGGCCACGCCGATTTCGGTGGCGAGGTCGAACGCATCCTGTCGATGGTGGACTCAGCCATCGTGCTGGTCGACGCAGCCGAAGGGCCGATGCCGCAAACCAAGTTCGTCGTCGGCAAGGCGCTCAAGGTCGGCCTGAAGCCGATCGTCGTCATCAACAAGATCGACCGTCCGGACGCCCGTCACGTCGAGGTGGTCAACGAGGTGTTCGACCTTTTCGCGGCGCTCGACGCCACCGACGAGCAGCTCGACTTCCCGATTCTGTACGGTTCAGGCCGCGATGGCTGGGTTTCGGAAAATCCGGAAGGACCCAAGGACCAGCAGCTGGGACCGCTGTTCGACCTCGTCATCAAGCATGTGCCGGAGCCGACCGTTCATCCCGGCCCGTTCCGCATGATCGGCACCATCCTGGAAGCCAATCCGTTCCTCGGCCGCATCATCACCGGCCGTATCGAGAGCGGCACGCTGAAGGCCAACCAGCCGGTCAAGGTGCTGCACCATGACGGCACCCAGATCGAAACCGGCCGTATTTCGAAGATCCTGGCCTTCCGCGGCCTTGAGCGCCAGCCGATCGAAGAAGCGCAGGCGGGCGACATCGTCGCCATTGCCGGCCTGTCGAAGGGCACCGTCGCCGACACGTTCTGCGACCCGAGCGTAAGCGAACCGCTGCATGCGCAGCCGATCGATCCGCCCACCGTGACGATGTCGTTCCTGGTCAATGACAGTCCGCTGGCCGGCACCGAAGGCGACAAGGTGACCAGCCGCGTCATCCGCGACCGCCTGCTGCGCGAAGCCGAAGGCAATGTCGCGCTGAAGATCGAGGAATCGCCCGACAAGGATTCGTTCTTCGTCTCCGGCCGCGGCGAATTGCAGCTGGCCGTGCTGATCGAGACGATGCGCCGCGAAGGCTTTGAAATCGCCGTGTCGCGTCCGCGCGTCGTCATGCAGAAGGGCGAGAACGGCGAATTGCTGGAGCCGGTCGAAGAAGTCGTCATCGACGTCGATGAGGAGCATGCCGGCGTCGTCGTGCAGAAGATGTCCGAGCGCAAGGCCGAGATGGTCGAACTGCGCCCGTCCGGCGGCAATCGCCAGCGCATCGTCTTCCACGCGCCGACCCGTGGCCTGATCGGCTACCAGTCGGAGCTTTTGACCGACACGCGCGGCACCGCCGTGATGAACCGGCTCTTCCACGCCTATGAGCCCTACAAGGGTGAGCTGCCGGGCCGCACCAATGGCGTGCTGATTTCCAACGAACAGGGCGAATCGGTCGCCTACGCCATGTGGAACCTGGAAGATCGCGGCCCGATGGTCATCGATCCGGGCGTCAAGGTGTATCAGGGCATGATCATCGGCATCCATAGCCGCGACAATGATCTTGAAGTGAACGTGCTCAAGGGCAAGAAGCTGACCAACATCCGTGCCGCCGGCAAGGACGAGGCGGTCAAGCTGACGCCGCCGATCCGCATGACGCTGGAACGCGCGCTGGCCTGGATTCAGGACGATGAACTGGTCGAAGTGACGCCCAAGACCATTCGGCTGCGCAAGCTCTATCTCGATCCGAACGAGCGCAAGCGGTTCGAGAAGTCGTCCAAGGTGGTCGGCGCGGCGTAAGCTCTCTATTTTCCGACAGTCGATAGGGGCGGAGCAACCAGTGTTCCGCCCCTTTTTCGTTCATCCACCGGCAGCCGAGATGATGGCCTGCCGATCGGCCTCGCCGGCCAGATCGATGCGGATCGCGATTCCCGCGCGGGTAGGCTTGCGCAGGGCCTTTGCGCCATCCGGGTCAACGATGAGCAGCCGCCTCTCCTCCAGCGCCTGAAGCCGTGATCGCGAGATGCCGAGTTCGCCAGCGAGCAGCCGGTCGAGTCGCAGCGATGTCGGCATTTCCAGTCCAAGCTGGATCTCCAACACGGTCGCGGCTTCCCCGGTGTCGCCGAGCCTGCGCTTGTGAATGCTGACATCGGAGAACTCCTCGACGCGCCCGATCCGGTTGCGCAACGCGATTACATCGAAGGCATGACGGTGAGCGAGTGCAGGATCGTTGCGTTCGAGCGCCGCCAGCAGCGTCGGGTCGATGTCGCGGCGGTTGCAGCGCTCGAAAATGCCGAAATTCCAGGAGTTGTCGCAGTCGATGCAGCGATAGATCAGCCACACGTCGATGCGTTTGCCGTTGGCGTTGACGCGGAATTTCCCGCTGCTGCAATAGGCCTTCACAGTGCCGCAACGACTGCAGCTGATGAGCGGCCGAGGTGCGGTCTTGGGCGCGATTGCCCAGTGGATACGCTGGAGTCCAGACATGCCGATAAGCCCTTCCCGTCGGGAAGTTCATCAGGCCGGCGATGTCGAGATGCCCATGCGGGCGCGGCGTGGCGGTCGCTTGCTATGATCGGAAATCGGATGTCACGGGCGGCAGCGCGCAACAACGGTTCAGCAGTGCCAAACCGGTCTCGAACCGCCGCCCAGAAGAACACATGAAATGAAAACAGACACCGCGAATGCGGAGTCATGCAGTGTGTCGGGGGAGTTGACGAGACCGGCGGCTACGTAGGCAAAGTGACGCTCAAAATTGTTTCGCGGCGGCCTTTCTAGCCGCGAGATGCTGGACCGACAAGGGTCTTTTGTCGGTGCTACCGCAGCCGAGCCACTTGCGCTAATATCCGAAATCGAAGGTTTTCAACCAGAGACCCCGGTTATGCACCCCACCTCGCTCCTGATCTTCGCCGCCGCTTTGTTCGTTGCCGCCGGTTCGCCCGGCCCCTCGATCGCGGCGCTCGTTGCGCGCGTTATCTCGAAAGGGTTTCGCGACGTGTTCCCGTTCCTGCTCGCCATGTGGATCGGCGAGGGCATCTGGCTGTCGCTGGCGGTGTTCGGCCTGGCTGTCGTGGCGCAGACCTTCCATTTCGCTTTCGTCGTGGTGAAATGGGTCGGCGTCGCCTATCTCGCTTACCTCGCCTGGAAAATGTGGACCGCGCCTGTCGATGCAGAAGGGGGCGAGATGCCGCGCGAGGATTCTCCGGCAAAGCTGTTCTTCGCCGGCATGGCGGTGACGCTTGGCAATCCCAAGAT
>NZ_RZQI01000014.1:0-19788 GCF_003998335.1 Mesorhizobium sp. M7A.F.Ca.CA.002.05.1.1
ACGATGCCGACCAGGCGCTGATCTACTGGCGCGGCGGCTACAGGCCGCTGAAATCTGAATAAGGCCAGAATTCAGAATAAGATCAGACCGAGCCTTTTTCCGCCAGGACCATGTAGTTGACGTCCATGTCCTTCGACCGCGCCCAGCGGTCGGCCAGCGGGTTGTAGGTGACGCCGGTGCGGTCGATGATGGTCAGGCCGGCGCCGCCCAGCGCCTTTTCGAGCTCTTCCGGGCGCACCAGCTTGCCGAACTGATGGGTGCCGCGCGGTAGCCAGCGCAGCACATATTCGGCGCCGATGATGGCTAAGCCCAGCGCCTTCAGCGTGCGGTTGATGGTGGCCACGAACATGATGCCGCCGGGCCGCACCATCTCGCCGCATTTGGCGACGAACAGGTCGATGTCGGCGACATGCTCGACCACTTCCATGTTGAGGATGACGTCGAATTTCTCGCCGGCGTCGGCAAGGTCCTCGGCCGTCGTGGCGCGATAGTCGACGCTGACATTGCCCTCGGCGGCGTGCAGCTTGGCCACTTCGATGTTGGTTTCGGAGGCATCCGCGCCCACGACTTCGGCGCCAAGCCGCGCCATCGGCTCGCACAGAAGTCCGCCGCCACAGCCGATGTCGAGGATGCGCAGGCCCTCGAAAGGCCTTGCAGCGCGTGGGTCACGGCCGAAGCGCGTCGCTATCTGGTCGCGGATATAGGCCAACCGGACCGGATTGAATTTGTGCAGGGGACGGAACTTGCCGTTCGGGTTCCACCATTCGGCGGCAAGGGCGGAAAAGCGTTCCACTTCTCCGGCATCGATTGTCGATCGTCGGGGCTCTGGCATGGGTTGGTCTCCTCGACACTACAGCGCCGCACGTCCTCTTGGACGCGCAAAGGACGCTGTAGCACTTTAGATTCTGCGCATGATCCTTTCCGAAATCGACTTCGATTTCGGGGTCGTGCGCTAGGAAGTCGGGCGTGAGGCCGCGAATGTCAAGGCAACAATTTTCCTCTGCCGGCAGGGACCCGGATTCTGTCAGGGCATGTCAGCTGAAGCGCGCCGCGGTGAAACACAATTGGCCTGGCGGGCGAAGGAATACATCATCGTTTTGAATTCGAAGGAGGTGACGATGACAGCAATGACGGCTTCGATCCTCTGGCATCGGCTGGACGTGGAGGGGCATGATGCCTGTCTGCTTTCGCAGAACGATGGCGGGCACAGCCTCAAGGGACAAGCCATCTTCATCCAGGACGGCAAGCCGTGCTGCCTCGCCTACGAGGTGAATTGCGATGCCGGCTGGCACACACGGGCGGCGCTTATCGAAGGCTTTCTCGGCACGCGCCAGCTGCACTATGCGATCGAACGCGATTCCAACGGCCAGTGGATGCTGAACGGCGAAGTCCAGCAGGGTGTCGACGGCCTTGTCGATGTCGATCTTGGCTTCACACCGGCATCGAACCTGTTGGCGATCCGCCGGTTCGACCTAGGCATCGGCGAGGCGGCGCCTGCTCCGGCCGCCTACCTGACTTTCCCTGAACTGAGCTTGGTGCGCCTCGATCAGAGCTATCGTCGTCTCGACACCGTTCGCTACGCCTATGCCGCGCCGGTGTTCGGCTATGACGAGACGCTCAACGTCTCGCTGCACGGCTTCGTTGTCGATTATCCCGGCCTGTGGAGAAGTGCGGCTGCGTCAGGCTGAAGCGATTGTGATCAATCCGCTGCGACCTGCGTCGTGCCGAGCACGTCACGCAGTTTCGCCGCCAGTTGCTCGATGGTGAAGGGCTTGGCGAGGAAATGCACGTCGTGGTCGAGCACGCCGTTGTGGACCACCGCGTTCCTGGTGAAGCCGGTGGTGAAGATCACCTTCAGCAGCGGCATGCGGGCAACGGCCTCTTCCGCCAGCTTGCGGCCGTTCATGACGGGCATGACGATGTCGGTGAACAGCAGGGCGACGTTCGGGTTCTCCGCCAGTTTCTGCAACGCTTCCTCGCCGCTCGCTGCATGAATGACGGTGTATCCGAGTTCGCGTATGGCCTCAGTCGTGGAGACCCGCACGCGGGCATCATCCTCGACGACAAGGATCGTTTCGGTGACCGGTGCGGCGGTGTTGTCGCCTCGCCCCGTGGGCACGGCCGGCTCTTCGGGGCCGAAATACCGCGGCAAGTAGATCTTGATTGTCGTGCCTTCGCCGGGTTCGGAATAGATGTTGACATGGCCACCCGACTGCTTGACGAAGCCGAACACCTGGCTCAACCCCAGGCCGGTGCCCTTGTTGACCGCCTTGGTGGTGAAGAAGGGCTCGAAGGCCTTGGAGATGACATCGGGGGTCATGCCCGAACCGGTATCGCTGACGGCGATCATCACATACTGGCCGGCCGCGACTTCGGCATGGGCAGCGGCGTAGCTGTCGTCGAGATGGCTGTTGGCGGTCTCGATGGTCAGCTTGCCATCATCGCCCATGGCGTCGCGGGCGTTGACGGCCAGGTTGAGAACGGCGTTCTCGATCTGGCTCGGGTCGGCATGGGTTTTCCACAAGCCTCCCGCCAGCACCGTTTCGATGCGGATGGTTTCGCCGAGTGCCCGCCGGATCAGGTCGGACATCCCGGTCAGCAGGCGGTTGGCGTCGACGATCTGCGGCGCCAGCGGCTGCTGACGCGAGAAGGCGAGCAGCCGGGCCGTGAGATTGGCGGCACGGGTCGCGGCATCGATCGCCGCATCGATGAATTGTGCGATGTCGTGCTCGCCGCGCGCCAGCTTGCGCTGGGCGAGGTTCATGGCGCTGATGATCACGGCCAGCATGTTGTTGAAGTCGTGGGCGATGCCGCCTGTAAGCTGGCCGACCGCCTCCATCTTGTGCATCTGGCGGATCTGGGATTCGGCCTTTTCGCGAGTCTCGATCTCCTTACCGAGGGCGACGTTCTTGCGCACCAACTCATCCTGGGCGACGGCCACCTCACGGAAGCGGCGGCGCGATTCCCTGATCGCGTAGCCGGCAAGCAGGAAGATCGCCAGCAGCGCCGCCAGCGAACCGATGCGTAGCCAGGCCTCGACCTGGTCGGTATGCGCGTCGCGCGCGGCGATGGCTGCGGCACTGATGCGTCGGACCGTATCCATGCTGGTCCGGATTTCGTCCATGACGGCCTTGCCCTGGCCGCTGCGAACCAGATCCAGGGCATTCGTCGCATTGCCCTGGTCGTACAGGGCAATCGTCTCGGCCAGTTCAGCCTGCTTTTGCGAAAGCGCGTCCTTGATATGGTTGATCGGCTGGACGAGCTGGTCGTCGGGGGCGGTCAAGCTGTCGATGCGGGCAAGTTGGCCCGGAATGGCGCGGACAGCGCTCCGATAGGGTTCGAGATAGGATTTCTCGCCGGTCAGCAGGTAGCCACGCTGGCCGTTCTCGGCTTCCTGCGCCAGAGAAAGCAGACCCGAAAGCAATTGCTGATATTCGATTGCCTCGCGCGCGGCGGCGCGGTTGGCCCGTTGTTCCTCGACCAGCATGGCGCGGCTGCCGACAATCAGCACCAGCACGGCGAAGCCGGCGACAAGCGGGAGCGATTGCCATCGCATGGCACGTCGAAGACGAGCAATCATCATCTGTTATGCCGAACCAAAAGAATTCCCCGCAGGCTGCATTTCGTAGGCGGCGGCGGGGCGGAAGGCAATATGCCGGGTTCTGGCGCCGGCAATCGGCCGCCAGCCTTGCGAAACCTTCATCATTTGGCTAAGGAGGCCGCGCATTCAGCGGCCGGCGTCAGCCGGCCTTCCGCTTTTCGGGATTTCGGCTTTTGGCCGGGATCCGGCTTCAGGCAAAGGCATTTCGCTCCCATGGCGCGCATCGTGATGAAATTCGGCGGAACCTCGGTCGCCGACATCGCCCGCATCCGCAACGTGGCGCGTCACGTAAAACGCGAGGTCGACGCTGGCCACGAGGTGGCGGTGGTCGTTTCGGCGATGGCCGGGAAGACCAATGAACTGGTCGGCTGGACGCGTGAGGCCTCGCCGATGCATGACGCACGCGAATATGATGCGGTCGTCGCTTCCGGCGAGCAGGTCACGGCCGGCCTTCTGGCCATCACCTTGCAGAACATGGGCGTGCACGCCCGCTCCTGGCAGGGCTGGCAGATCCCGATCAAGACCGACAATGCGCATGGAGCGGCGCGCATCCTCGATATCGACGGCGCGTTCCTGATCAAGCGCTTCGGCGAGGGCCAGGTGGCGGTGATCGCCGGGTTCCAGGGCATCGGCCCGGACAATCGTATCGCCACGCTCGGCCGCGGCGGCTCCGACACCAGTGCCGTCGCCATCGCCGCGGCGGTCAAGGCTGATCGCTGCGACATCTATACCGACGTCGACGGGGTCTACACCACCGATCCGCGCATCGAGCCCAAGGCGCGGCGGCTGGCCAAGATATCGTTCGAGGAAATGCTTGAAATGGCTTCGCTCGGCGCCAAGGTTCTGCAGGTGCGTTCGGTCGAGCTTGCCATGGTGCACAGGGTGCGTACCTTCGTGCGGTCGTCCTTCGACGATCCCGACGCGCCCGGAATGGGGGATTTGCTCAATCCGCCCGGAACGCTCATTTGCGACGAGGAAGAGATCGTGGAACAGCAGGTCGTCACCGGAATTGCCTACGCCAAGGATGAAGCGCAGATTTCGCTGCGCCGGGTCGGCGACCGGCCGGGCGTTGCCGCCGGCATCTTCGGGCCGCTGGCCGAGGCCAACATCAATGTCGACATGATCGTCCAGAACATTTCCGAGGACGGCAAGTTCACCGACATGACCTTCACCGTGCCGTCGGGCGATGTCGACAAGGCGCTGGCCGTGCTTGAACGCCTCAAGGCTTCGATCGGCTACGATGTCGTGCAGTCGGAAGCCGGCATGTCGAAGGTTTCGGTCATCGGCATCGGCATGAGGAGCCATGCCGGCGTCGCCGCCACCGCTTTCAAGGCGCTGGCCGACAAATCGATCAACATCCGCGCCATCACGACCTCCGAGATCAAGATTTCGATCCTGATCGACGGTCCGTATACGGAACTTGCGGTTCGTACTTTGCATTCCGTCTACGGTCTGGATAAGCAGTAGCGAGAACGATTTGAGTTGTTGCGTGTGCGCCGGTCGCGGTGGAAACTGCGGCGGGCAGAATGCCCATTGGAGAAGAAGCCGCGATGCGTGATCAGGCCAGTGGCCCGCGCGTTTTGCTCAAACGGCTCCGCGAGCTCATGCAGGAGCCGCTGGAGCCGCAGGAGCGGCTTGACCGGATCGTGCGCGACATCGCCTCCAACATGGTCGCGGAAGTCTGCTCGCTCTATGTGCTGCGCGCCGATTCGGTGCTCGAACTCTACGCTACCGAAGGTCTGAACCCGAACGCCGTCCATTTGGCGCAGTTGCGGCTGGGCCAAGGCCTGGTCGGCACGATCGCCGCCAGCGCGCGGCCGCTCAACCTGTCCAATGCGCAGGAACACCCTGCCTTCGCCTATCTGCCTGAGACCGGGGAAGAGATCTACAACTCGTTCCTCGGCGTGCCGGTGCTGCGGGCAGGGCGCACGCTGGGCGTGCTGGTGGTGCAGAACAAGACCATGCGCCACTACCGCGACGACGAGGTCGAGGCGCTGGAAACCACGGCGATGGTGATCGCCGAGATGATCGCCACCGGCGATCTGGCGCGGCTGACCCGGCCCGGCCTCGAACTCGATCTGCGCCGCCCTGTCAGCTTCACCGGCCTGTCCTTCAATGAAGGCGTCGGGCTCGGCCATGTCGTGCTGCACGAGCCGCGCATCGTCGTCACCAATCTGTTCAACGAAGACAGCGAGGAAGAGGTCCGCCGCCTCGAGACCTCACTCAGCTCGCTCAGGCTGTCCATCGACGACATGCTGGAACGCCGCGACGTCGCCTTCGAAGGCGAGCATCGCCAGGTGTTGGAAGCCTATCGCATGTTCGCCAACGATCGCGGCTGGGTGCGGCGGCTGGAAGAGGCCATCCGCAACGGCCTGACGGCCGAAGCGGCGGTGGAAAAGGTGCAGAGCGACATGCGCGCCCGCATGCTGCACATGACCGATCCCTATCTGCGCGAGCGGATGAGCGATTTCGACGACCTCGCCAACCGCCTGCTGCGTCAGCTGATGGGGCGCGGGCCGGAAGATGTCGCCGCATCGCTGCCGAAGGATGCCATCATCGTTGCCCGTTCAATGGGGGCTGCCGAGCTGCTCGATTACCCCCGCGACAAGATGCGCGGGCTGGTGCTCGAGGATGGTGCCGCGACCAGCCACGTCGTCATCGTCGCACGCGCCATGGGCATCCCCGTCGCCGGCCAGATGAAGGGCGCCGTTTCCATGGCGGAAAACGGCGATGCCATCATTGTCGACGGCGAAGAGGGCGTGATCCATTTGCGGCCGCAGCCTGACCTGGAAGCCGCTTATGCCGAAAAAGTGCGCTTCAGGGCGCGCCGGCAAGAGGTCTACCGCGAACTGCGCAAGAAGCCGTCGACGACCAGGGACGGTGTCCAGGTCGATTTGCTGATGAATGCCGGTCTCGCCGTCGACCTGCCGCAGCTTGCCGAAGCGGGCGCGGCCGGCATCGGCCTGTTCCGCACCGAATTGCAATTCATGGTCGCCTCGACATTTCCCCGGGCCGAAGCCCAGGAAAAGCTGTACCGCGACGTGCTCGAAGCGGCGCGCGGCAAGCCGGTCACTTTCCGCACCATCGACATTGGCGGCGACAAGGTGCTGCCCTATTTCAAGGGTGCGATCCAGGAAGAGAACCCGGCGCTTGGCTGGCGGGCGATTCGCCTGACGCTTGACCGGCCGGGGTTGTTGCGCACCCAGATCCGCGCTTTGCTCAAGGCCAGCGGCGGCCGCGAATTGAAGCTGATGCTGCCGATGGTGACCGAGCTGGGCGAGATCGCCCAGGCACGCGAGATCATCGATCGCGAGGTGCGGCATTTGTCGCGCTTTGCCCATCATTTGCCGACCAGCCTGAAGCTGGGCGCGATGTTGGAAGTTCCGTCGCTGTTGTTCCAGCTCGATGAATTGATGAAGGCGGTCGATTTCGTCTCGGTCGGTTCGAACGACCTGTTCCAGTTCGTCATGGCCGTCGACCGTGGCAACACGCAATTGGCAAACCGCTTCGACACGCTGTCGGCGCCGTTCCTGCGTGTGCTCAAGCAGATCGCCGATGCCGGCGTCCGCAACAATACGCCGGTGACGCTGTGCGGCGAACTCGCCGGCAAGCCGATCTCGGCGATGGCGCTGATCGGCCTCGGTTTCCGTTCGATCTCGATGTCGCCGGCCTCGATCGGTCCGGTCAAGGCGATGCTGACGGAACTGCCGCTGGACGAGTTGAAGGCGTTTTTCGACGACAATCTGATGGCTCCGGCACAGGGCTTGCCGATGCGGGCGCTGCTGCAGGCCTTTGCCGACGACCGTTCGATCCCATTGTAGCAGCCTCATCATGGTCAATTTGCCCCGCGATCGTATGGATCAAGTCGTCAAGCGTTTCGAGATGCTCGAAGCGCAGATGTCGGCTGGTCCGGCGCCGGATGCCTATGTGCGCATGGCGTCCGAATATGCCGAAATCCAGGATATGGTGGCCAAGGTCAGGGCATTGCGCCTGGCCGAGCGTGAACAGGCCGATCTGGAAGCCATGCTTGCCGACAAGGGCACCGATGCCGAGATGCGGGCGCTCGCCGAGGCCGAGTTGCCGGAGATCGAGGAGCGCATCGAGGCATTGCAGAAGGATATCCAGATCCTGCTGTTGCCCAGGGATGCCGCCGACGACAAGAACGCCATTCTCGAAATCCGCGCCGGCACCGGCGGTGACGAGGCCGCGCTGTTCGCCGGCGACCTGTTTCGCATGTATGAGCGCTACGCCGCCGAACGCGGCTGGCGTTTCGAAACCGCCTCGGCCAGCGATGGCGACGCCGGCGGCTTCAAGGAAATCATCGCCACCGTGTCGGGCAAAGGCGTCTTTGCGCATCTGAAATTCGAATCCGGCGTGCACCGCGTGCAGCGTGTGCCGGCAACGGAGGCCAGCGGGCGCATCCACACCTCGGCCGCAACCGTCGCGGTGCTGCCCGAAGCCGAAGAGGTCGACATCGACATCAGGGCCGAAGACATCCGCATCGACACGATGCGCGCCTCGGGTTCGGGCGGCCAGCACGTCAACACCACCGATTCGGCCGTCCGCATCACCCATCTGCCAACCGGCATCATGGTCGTGCAGGCGGAGAAATCGCAGCATCAGAACCGCGCCAAGGCCATGCAGATCCTGCGTGCCCGGCTCTATGATCTGGAGCGCGGCAAGGCCGACGAGGAGCGTTCCGAATCGCGCAAGTCGCAGGTCGGTTCCGGTGACCGCTCGGAGCGCATCCGCACCTATAATTTCCCGCAAGGCCGCGTCACCGACCATCGCATCAATTTGACGCTCTACAAGCTCGACCGGGTGATGATGGGTGAACTCGACGAGATCATCAACGCGCTGATTGCCGATCACCAGTCGAAATTGCTCGCCGACATCGGCATCGATGACTGACCTGCCCGACGCACTCGGCCCGCTGCTGCGGGAAGCGTGGGCCCGGCTTGGCACCACTGTCGACGACCCGGCGCTCGATGCGCGGCTGATCGTCGAGCATTTTTCGGGCACGACGCGCACGCAAGCCATTGCGGACCCTGAACGCAGGCTCGGCGCCGGCATTGTTGCCGAAATCGATGCCGCCCTGAGACGCCGCGCTGGCGGCGAACCGGTGCATCGCATCCTCGGCTATCGTGAATTCTACGGTTTGCGCCTGTCGCTGTCGCCGGAAACGCTGGAGCCGCGGCCGGATACCGAAACGCTGGTCGAGGCGATATTGCCCTTCGTCAAGGCAGTTGCGGCGCGGGAAGGCGGGTGCCGCATCCTCGATCTTGGCACCGGCACCGGCGCCATTGCGCTGGCGCTGCTCAGCGTCGTACCGACGGCTAGCGCCACCGGCGTCGATCTGTCCGCAGGTGCGCTGGCGACGGCGGCCAGTAATGCCGGGAAACTGGGTCTTGCAGACCGGTTCACGGCGCTGCAGTCGGACTGGTTCGAAAAAGTTTTCGGCCGGTACCATGTAATCGCCGCAAACCCTCCCTATATAACCACCGAAGACATTGGAAATCTGCAGGACGAAGTCCGCAATTTCGACCCGCGCCTGGCCCTGGATGGCGGCGCGGACGGTCTGAACCCCTACAGAACCATCGCTGCGGAAGCGGCAAGGTTTTTGGAAACTGAAGGCAGGATTGCGGTCGAGATCGGCCATACGCAACGCAACGAGGTCTGCGAGATATTCGCTGCAGCCGGCTACGTGTCGGGCGGTGCTTTTCGTGACCTCGGCGGAAATGACAGGGTTATTGTCTTTGAAAGGATAAAGCCTTGACGCAGTGCAAAAAAGCGCTTGGCAATGCCGGGGAATGCGGCTAGGGTCGCCTTAACCGGATGAGACGAAGCAGGCAGTGCTCTTAGTGATTCGGTTTTCCTTGGAAATAGCTGCCTTCTTGCGCAAACGATGCCCAAGCTTCGTGCGGGAATCGTCCGGCAAGTGATGTAACCGGAACAGGATGGCACGTGGCGCCAACGCAATCGATGCGGGCGAACGCCGGTGAAGAGACGAAACGGCTGGCTGCATGAGCGCCTCCGTTCGTGAAGAGTTTTTCGAAAATTTCAAAATGAAGAGAGTTTGATGAGGCCACAACAGCAGAACAGGCGCATGCGCGGTCGCAATAATAATGGCGGCGGCGGTGGTAACAATAACAACAACAATAACAACAACAACCGCAAGGGGCCTAATCCCCTGACGCGCAACTACGAGAGCAATGGCCCGGATGTGAAGATCCGCGGTTCGGCTCAGCAGATCGCCGAAAAGTACGCCACCCTTGCCCGCGATTCTCACAGCTCCGGCGACCGGGTCATGGCGGAGAACTATCTCCAGCACGCCGAGCATTACAATCGCATCATCGCGGCCGCACAGGCGCAGATGCCGATCCAGAACGCGCAGCAGAATCGTGATGATTTCGACGATGACGGCGACGAGGACCGCGACGATTTCGACAATGGCGGCAACAACAGCAACACTGTTTCCGATGCCCAGATCCCGGTGATCAACCATGGCGCCGGCCCGCAGCCGGTCATCGAAGGGACGCCGGCCGAGGTTGCGCTCAACCGGGAAGGTGGCCGCGAGGCCCGTGATAATAATGGCGGGCGCAACAATGGTGGCCGCGACAACAATGGCGGGCGCCATCGCGATCGTCGCCCCAATGGCGGTTACGGCCAGAACGGCCAGCGCGACTATGCATCGTCCGCCGAGCAAGCTGGCCAGCCCCAGCGCAACGAGGCTCCAAGCGAGGCCGAAGCCGCCGCGCCGACCGAATCCGTTGCTGCGGCCGAACCGGCTCCGTCGTTCGAGAATCTTTCGCCGGCAGGCCTTGCGGCCCAGGCCGAACTCAACGAGGCGGCCGCCGAAAGCGGTGCTGCCCGTCGTCCGAGGCGGCCGCGCCGCCCGCGCGTCAACGCCGATCAGGTTGATGGCGGTAGTGACAATGCCAATTCCGTGGCCAACGCCGGCGAGGCGGCTGCGGCCCCGGTCGACAGCGGCAACGCCCAACCGATCAATGTCGATATCGACAACTGATCGAACGGCATTTCAAGGCATTGAACGGCGGAGAGAAATCTCCGCCGTTTTCGTTTGGGCGGCCGTGCAATATTATGAAGTTGCCGATATCGAGACGTCTTGAGGGTTCGGAGCTTGTGCACCATATCAGCCTCAACTGGACCCGGCTCGAATGGGAGGGTCCGTCACCGCAATCGGATCCGGTGCCGCAAAGCGGGCCGGTGATGGAAGGAGACAGATATGAACCTTGAGAAATACTCAGAGCGCGTGCGCGGTTTTATCCAGTCCGCGCAGACTATGGCGCTTTCCCGCAACCATCAGCAATTCACCCCTGAGCATATCCTGAAAGTGCTCGTCGACGACGATGAGGGCCTGGCCGCGTCGCTGATCGAACGCGCCGGCGGCAACGTCCGCGACGTCAAGCTTGGCGTCGAGACGGCACTCGAAGCGATGCCCAAGGTCGAGGGCGGCAATGGCCAGCTCTATCTGGCCCAGCCGCTGGCAAAAGTGTTTTCGACCGCCGAGGAACTGGCCAAGAAAGCCGGCGACAGCTTTGTCACGGTGGAGCGGCTCTTGCAGGCGCTGGCCATGGAGAAGTCGGCCAAGACCGCCGACATACTGGCCAAGGCCGGCGTCACCCCGCAGGCGCTCAACCAGGTCATCAATGACGTCCGCAAGGGCCGCACCGCCGATTCGGCGAGTGCCGAACAGGGCTACGACGCGCTGAAGAAATACGCGCGCGACCTGACCGCGGATGCCCGTGCCGGCAAGCTGGACCCCGTGATCGGCCGTGACGACGAGATCCGCCGCACCATTCAGGTGCTGTCGCGCCGCACCAAGAACAATCCGGTGCTGATCGGCGAACCGGGCGTCGGCAAGACGGCGATCGCCGAAGGCCTGGCGCTGCGCATCGTCAATGGCGACGTGCCGGAATCGCTGAAGGATAAGCAATTGATGGCGCTCGACATGGGCGCGCTGATTGCCGGCGCCAAATATCGCGGCGAGTTCGAGGAGCGGCTGAAGGCCGTGCTCTCCGAAGTCACCTCGGCCAGCGGCAACATCATCCTGTTCATCGATGAGATGCACACCCTGGTCGGTGCCGGCAAGGCGGATGGCGCCATGGATGCGTCGAACCTTCTGAAGCCGGCGCTGGCGCGCGGCGAGCTGCACTGCGTCGGCGCCACCACGCTCGATGAGTATCGCAAGCATGTCGAGAAGGATGCAGCGCTTGCCCGCCGCTTCCAGCCGGTGTTCGTCGACGAGCCGACGGTGGAAGACACCGTCTCGATCCTGCGCGGCCTGAAGGAGAAGTACGAGCAGCACCACAAGGTGCGCATTTCGGATTCGGCGCTGGTGGCGGCGGCGACGCTGTCCAACCGCTACATCGCCGATCGCTTCCTGCCGGACAAGGCGATCGATCTGGTCGACGAAGCCGCATCGCGGCTGCGCATGCAGGTCGATTCCAAGCCCGAGGCGCTGGACGAGATCGATCGCCGCATCATGCAGCTCAAGATCGAACGCGAGGCGCTCAAGGTCGAGACAGACGACGCCTCGAAGGATCGACTTGCCCGCCTGGAAAAGGAACTCGTCGGCCTCGAGGAGGAATCGACCGAGATCACCGCCAAATGGCAGGCCGAGAAGCAGAAGCTCGGGCTGGCCGCCGATCTGAAGAAGCAGCTTGACGAGGCGCGCAACGAGCTCGCCATTGCGCAGCGCAAGGGTGAATTCCAGCGCGCTGGCGAGCTTGCCTATGGCAAGATCCCGGAACTGGAAAAGAAGCTGAAGGAGGCCGAAACCCAGGACGGCAAGGCTGGCATGGTCGAAGAGGTGGTCACGCCGGATCACGTCGCGCATATCGTCTCGCGCTGGACCGGCATTCCGGTCGACAAGATGCTGCAGGGGGAGCGCGACAAGCTGCTGCGCATGGAAGACGAGATCGGCAAGCGTGTCGTCGGCCAGGGCGAGGCGGTGCAGGCTGTTTCCAAAGCGGTGCGGCGCGCTCGCGCGGGCCTGCAGGACCCGAACCGGCCGATCGGCTCGTTCATGTTCCTCGGGCCGACGGGCGTCGGCAAGACCGAACTGACCAAGGCGCTGGCAAGCTTCCTGTTCGACGACGAGGGCGCGATGGTGCGCATCGACATGTCGGAGTTCATGGAAAAGCACTCGGTCGCCCGGCTGATCGGCGCACCTCCCGGCTATGTCGGCTATGAGGAAGGCGGCGCGTTGACCGAAGCGGTGCGGCGCCGGCCCTATCAGGTCGTGCTGTTCGACGAAATCGAGAAGGCGCATCCCGATGTGTTCAACGTGCTGTTGCAGGTGCTCGATGACGGCCGCCTGACCGATGGGCAGGGCCGCACGGTGGACTTCCGCAACACGCTGATCATCATGACGTCGAACCTGGGCGCCGAATATCTCGTCAATCTCACCGAGGATCAGGACGTCGATCTGGTTCGCGACGAGGTGATGGGTGTCGTCAGGGCGTCGTTCCGGCCGGAGTTCCTCAATCGCGTCGACGAGGTGATCCTGTTCCACCGGCTGCGCCGGCAGGATATGGGCCGCATCGTCGAGATCCAGCTCAAGCGGCTGGAGAGCCTGCTTGTCGACCGCAAGATCACGCTGTCGCTGGACCAGGAGGCGGTCGACTGGCTGGCGGCCAAGGGCTACGATCCGGCCTATGGCGCGCGGCCGCTGAAGCGGGTGATGCAGAAGGAATTGCAGGACCCGCTGGCGGAGAAGATCCTGCTCGGCGACATTCTCGACGGCTCGACCGTCAAGGTGACAGCCGGTTCCGACCGGCTGAACTTCCGCTCGAAGCCGGCGATCGTCGCGGCGGAAGTGGCAGCCTGATCCTACGCCGCGCGTCCTTCCCGGACGCGCGGCGTTTTAGGTCTTTGTCATATGCATGTCGTTTTCCCAAAACCGGGGCCACTTTTGGGCGACGTGCGCAAAAAAAGGGGGCGGGATGACGCTGGACGACTACAACGGCTTCTGCGCCTCGCTGCCCGCGACGAACCACGTTGTCCAATGGGGCGGCGCCCATGTCTGGAAGGTCGGAGACAAGGTCTTCGCGGTTGGCGGCTGGGATCAGGGCCAGCAGCTCTTCGTCACCTTCAAATGCTCCGATATCGCCTATGATGTGCTCAAGGAGCAGCCGGGCCTGCGGCCCGCGCCCTATCTTGCCTCGCGCGGCATGACATGGATCCAGCGTCGGACAAGCCAGAGCATGGATGATGCCGCGCTGAAGGACTATCTGCGCGAGAGCCATCGCCTTGTAGCCCTGAAACTGACCAGGCAGGCGCGCAAGGAATTGGGACTTGCCGCAAGCTAGTCTATATTCCTCGAGGCGCTGGAAAACCGCCATCTTCATGCCCGGTTCATGTTGGAACCATATGGTGGGTAACTGGTTTGCTGACGAGGGGCTTCGCCAGAGAACAATGCCGGGCGGCGGCAATTACGGACCGGAGAGTTTCGCCACTATGCTGCGTACGATCTTCACCCTTTCGGTACTTGCCGGCGGGCTTTTGTCTGCCAATGCAATCGCAGCCCCGACGCAGGACAGCGCACCACCGATTGTCCGTGCCGCCGATACCGGTGGCATCCTTGTCGCCCAGGACGGCAATCTCGACATCTACTACGACGCCAGGGGCAACCGCGTGATCGTCGATGCCGATACCGGCAAGGTCATCGCCATCCAGCCGCCGCAGACCCGGCTCGACCGCCGCGCCTTGCGCCGCGAGACACGACTGCGCGAACTGGGCCGCGCCCCCGACGGCGACGACCGCTACTATCTCGACGATCCGGAAGACATGGCGCGGTTCCGGCGCCAGCAGTTGGAAGAGGAAGGCCGCGTTATCCCGCCGCCGGCGGACGAGTACGATCCCTATGGGGACAATGCCGTCGAAGCCTATCCGCCGGCACCGCAGGACGATGGCAGCTACGATGACAATTATCCCGACGCGCCGCAGCCGGCAAAGCCGGGTACCATCAAGCGCCAGCCGCTGGACGAAGCCTCGATAGACCCTGCCCAGCCGGCGACGTCAGCCGATCAGGCAGCTCTGCCACCAGAGACTGGCGGCAAGACCACTGTTGCCCCGGCACTGTCGCTGGGAGCGCGCCAGGATGTCGCCGCCCTTCAGGTGCTGCTCGACCGGGGTGGCGCTTCGCCTGGCGTCATCGACGGGCGTTTCGGTTCGAACGTCGACAAAGCGCTCGCTGCCTACAACCAGATCACCGGCGCCAATCTGCGATCGACCGACGCGGTCGCCATCCAGGCGGCACTTGCGCAATCCGGCGGCGATGCCTTCGCCAACTACACGATCACAGCGGAGGATGCGGCCGGTCCCTATGTCGCGTCGATCCCGGAAGACTACAGCCAGAAGGCGCAACTCGATCGCATGGGCTATACGTCGGTGACCGAGGCGCTCGCAGAGCGCTTCCACATGGATGAGAATTATCTCAAAGCGCTCAACCCGGACCTCGATTTCAATCGTCCCGGCACGACCATCAAGGTCGCCAATTTCGGCAAACTGGTTTCGACGCCGGTGGCCCGCATCGTCGCCGACAAGGACAAGAAAGAGGTTTTCGCCTATGATGCCGGCGGCAGGCTGGTCGCGGCCTATCCCGCAACCATCGGCTCTTCGGACACGCCGTCACCGTCCGGCATTCACACGGTGTCGCGCGTCGCGCTCGATCCGAACTACACCTACAATCCCAGCATCAATTTCAAGCAGGGCCAGAACGACAAGGTCCTGACCATTCCGCCTGGGCCGAACGGTCCCGTCGGCTCGGTCTGGATCGCCCTGGACAAGCCGACCTATGGCATCCACGGCACGCCGGATCCGTCGAAGATCGGCAAAACCGAAAGCCATGGCTGCGTACGCCTGACCAACTGGGATGCGCGGGAGTTGGCCAAGCTGGTTTCGCCGGGTGTCACGGTGGAGTTTGTCGGCGGACCTTCAGCCGATAACCTTGCGCAGCAGTGAACTGGGAAGTGCGGCGGCATAGACCAGCTGCATGATCAGGATGAAGCCGAGCTTTCAAGCGGCCGCCTCATCGAAATCCCCGCCGGCTGCACGTAACGGGGCTGGCATGACTGTGCCATTTGCACCCTGTCAGGGTGCAACCCTGGCCAAACGGCTGGTTTCAATGACTGCAAGCCACTGGCCGGTTGTTGCCGATGCGCTAGGGGTTTAAGCAAGGTTTCATGCATTCACCGAGCAAAGCTGCCGCGGTCCCGCTGACGAGCCCGGTCACGCATGGAACGTTTTGTCCGCAGTCGCAGCGGCGATTTGTGCTGATCGCGGCAATTCTGGCCTCGGCGCTTGGCTTCATAGACGGCTCGATCCTGGCCATCGCCACACCGGCGATTCGCGTCAACCTCGGCGCCAACCTTGCCGAGGCGCAGTGGATTTCCAATGCCTATGCATTGACGCTGTCGGCGCTGATCCTGGCCGGGGGTGCGGCCGGCGACCGATTCGGTCTGCGCCGCGCCTTCGTGTCCGGCATTGCGCTGTTCATCGTCGCTTCGCTGGCCTGTGCGCTGGCGCCGAATGCCATTGTGCTGATCGCATTTCGCGCGTTGCAGGGCATCGGTGCGGCAATCATGGTGCCCGGCAGCCTCGCCATCATCGCCAAGGCCTACCCGAAGAAAGAACGCGGCCGCGCGATTGGGATCTGGGCGGCGGCTTCAGCGCTGACCACGGCACTTGGCCCGGTGTTCGGCGGTTTCGTGCTGTCGGCCTTCGGCGACGGCATCTGGCGGGCGATCTTTGCCATCAACCTGCCGCTGGGCTTGATCTCGATCTGGCTTCTGCTGGCCAAGGTTCCTGCCGATACGCCGACGGAGAAACGCAGCCTGGATCTCGGTGGTGCAGCGCTCGCGACATTGGCCTTCGGCGCGCTTGCCTATGGGCTGACCTCGATGAGCGCCAGCGGCGAGGGCCTCATGGCAGGGCCGAGCATTGCCGCAGGCGTCGTACTGCTGGCTGTCTTCATCGTTTTCGAGCTTCGGCAGCGCGAGCCGATGATCGACCTCAGCCTGTTTCGCGTCGGTGCTTTCGCCGGCGCCAATGTGGCGACATTCTTCCTCTATTTTGCGCTATCGGCCAACCTTTTCTATCTGCCGATGCTGCTGATCGCCGGCTGGGATCTGAGCACGGCCGAGGTCGGCTTCATCTTCCTGCCCTTGTCGGCATTGATCGCGCTTTTGTCGGGACCGGTCGGCAAGCTTTCGGACCGGATCGGACCACGTTTTCCGATCGCCTGCGGCAGCTTGGTCGTGGCTTTCGCGTTTGCCGGGCTGGCCTTGCTCACCTACGCCGGTATCCACAATTTCTGGATTGGAATATTCCCGCTGATGGCGCTGATGGGGCTCGGCATGGCTCTGGTCGTGTCGCCTTTGTCGACCGCGATCATGACGGCGGTGGAAGACAAGGACACGGGGGCCGCCTCCGGCATCAACAATGCCGTCTCACGCATCGGCGGTCTGATCGCGGTGGCGGCGATGGGCTCGCTTGCCGCATGGGTTTACGCGAATGCGCTGGACGCGAGCGCAACGTCCGCCATCCCAGGATTTGGTGAACCGGCGCCAGCCGGGCTTGCGCCGGCCATCGATGCGGCGAGGCTCGCCGCCAGCGATGCCGCTTTTGCCGCGGTTTCTTCGGTGACCGCGCTGCTTTGCCTGCTTGCGGCTGTCATCGCCTGGACGACCATTCCCGGTGAGCGATTGCCATGGCCGCGACAGGCCGAAGATCGGCAAGGCTGAAGCGGGTCAACCGTCGATCTTGGCGCTCGCAACCTTCAGCGAATCGCTGTCTTCCTGCTTCAGCAGTTCGTCGATGCGCTCGCGCTCGCGCTTGAAGGCGACGAGGTCATCGCCCTTCAGCACCTTGCCGACCGGCAGGCGGACACGCATCGGATCAACCTTGGTGCCGTTGACGATCAGCTCGTAGTGAAGATGCGGGCCGGTGGCGAGGCCGGTCTGGCCGAGGAAGCCGATGGTCTGGCCCTGGCGGACGTGCACGCCCGGTTCGATGCCTTTGGCAAAGGCGCTCTGGTGATTGTATGATGTCTCATAGCCATTGGCATGGCGGATGATGATCTGCTTGCCGTAGCCGCCGGCCCAGCCGACCTTCTCGACCGTGCCGTTGCCGGCGGCGATGATCGGCGTGCCGATCGGCGCGGACCAATCGACGCCGGTGTGCATGCGGACATAGCCGAGGATCGGATGCCTGCGGGCGCCGAAACCGGAGCGGAATTTCCCGGCGGGCAGGGGATTGCGCAACAGGAACTGCTCGGCGCTCGAGCCGTCCTCATCAAAATAATCGGTGCCGCCGTCCTGCATCTGGAAGCGGTAGAAGTTGCGGGTCTGGCCGCCGAACGTCGCCGAGACGTAAAGAAGCTCGGAGCTGTCCGAGGTCTGGTCGTCACCGTCGGGCTGCGAGAACAGGACTTCGATGCGGTCGGCGGGGCTGAGGCGGGATTGGAAGTCGACGTCGGACGCCAGCAACTTGATCAACCGCTGCGTCATCGCCTTGGACATGCCGTAGGAATAGGCGGCGCGGTAGATGCCGTCATAGACGTTGGGCAGGTTGCCGCGCACCACCACGGGCGCCGACGAATCATCGAAGGCCGTCAGCAATTCGGGGTTCGGATCCGGTTCCTGCGCCGGCACATACTGGCCGCGATCGTTGAGCGCGATGGTGACGATGTGCTGGGTCCGGTCATAGACGCTGGTGCGCACGACCTTGGCGGCATCGCCGTGAACCTCGAGGCCGACACGCAGCACGGTTCCAGCTTTGAGCGCTGTTGCGTTGAGCAACTTGGCGATAGCTTCGGCCATTCCGGTGGCATCTTCACCCGTGTAGCCCGAATTGGCAAAAGCCTCGGTGACGTCGAGATCCTTGGTGAAGGGGATGATTTCCTCGGCGAAAGCCGGCGCCTGGTCGTCAACAGTGGCACGGGGCGCCACCGAGACATTTTCCGGCACGATCTTGACGTCGTAGGAGCCCGCCATGCTCTCGGCAAAAGCTTCGCCGAATCGCTGCGGGTCGACATAGTGAAGTGAAGCGACCTGCACGGCGCCGTCGCTGAGGTCGGTGCCGGCTTCGCGCACCACTTTTTCCACCTCGTCGGCGGAGAGGTCGCTCTTTTCGTCGAAGGAAGCTGTTTCGATCGGAAAATCGACGGTCTTCAGGCTCATCTCGCTTTCGACCTTGGCGCCGTAGATCTGGCCGGAAGCGGCAGAGGCCGTCGCCGGCTGGGCATTGTCGTCGCTGTCGTCGCCGAACACCTGCATCGGGTCGAAGGGTGGGTAGGCGCGGCTGGTGGTGTGGCCGGCGGCAAGGGCCATCTTGATCTGGACGAAAGGCATGGTGTGGATGACGTCGCGGTCGCCGACCTTGGTGACCATCGACACTTCCATGCGGCGGCGGTCCTTGGCCTTTGCGATCTGACGCGGCGCCACCAGCCTGGTGGTCTTGGCGACTTCGCCGGAATCCCCGTTGCCGGCAAGGCTGATCAACTCGGCGATCTCGGGTGGGGTGGCCAGTTGCTGGCGGCCGTCAAGGGCGGCGAACAGCGCCACGCCCATCAGCACGCTTGAGGTGACGCCAGTGAGAAATGTTCCCGACAGCCAGCGTGCAGAAACCTCGCGCCGGTCGGGCGGGCCGCTGCGGCCATCCGCGATAAGCGGCGGCTCGTTGCCGAGTTCGGCTATGACATCTTCCGTGTCTGGCATCCAGAAAGGCTGCTTCTTCCCCGGGCGGAACGGCTTGTCGCTTTTGTTGTGGCCGTGACATTTGCCTGTCATGGCAGGTGAAGTCAACGAAGCGCCAGGCTCCGAACGAATTGCCCCCAAGCACTTCTCTTATAGAGCGCTCTACCAGGCGGGGCGGTGTACCTTCTCTGCAAGGCCCATCGCACACTCCTATATAGAGGGCTCGTAAGACAGGCGCTGCTCCGTCGGCGGCGCCCACTTTCGTTGGCTTTGGTGTCGAACGGCAATGCGGCGGCAATAGGGCTCCTTCCCTGCCGTCCAATCGGTATTGCCAGCGTTCCCCTGGGGCAGTCGGCTATCGGCAGATCGGGTCCGAAATTTCTGTCGCAAAAACTTCAAAAACATTGTCGATGTGTGTTGACAGTTGTCGTTGGTGGCGACTATATACGCCTCACGAACGAGGGC
>NZ_RZQI01001501.1:0-738 GCF_003998335.1 Mesorhizobium sp. M7A.F.Ca.CA.002.05.1.1
GCGCATGCTGGATGCCGACGCGGATACGCGTGTCACCGGCGTCTCCTCGCTTTATCGCACGCCGCCCTGGGGCAAGCTCGATCAGCCCGATTTTCTCAATGCGGCCGCCGAGATTTCCACCGTGCTTGCACCGCGTGCCTTGCTCGACCTCTGCCTCGATGCGGAGCGCAAGCTGAAGCGGGTGCGGGAGGAGCGCTGGGGGCCGCGGCTGATCGATATCGACATTCTGGTGTTCGGGGACCGCGTCATCCACGAGACCGGACTGGAGGTGCCGCATCCGCGCATGCTGGAGCGCGCCTTCGTGCTGGCGCCGCTGGCCGAGATCGCGCCCGGCCTGGTTGTCAGCGGTCGCAGCATCACCGACCGCCTGGTCGCCGTCGATACTTCAGGCATCGAGCGATTGTCCTCCGGCCGGGATTGGTGGTTGGCCTAGGTGCGTTGATATTCAGGTGATGCCGGCCTGCAAACGGCGAGTTCCTGCGCTTCCGGTGCTCACGTACCCAAATGTACGCTCCGCTCCGGTTCTCGGAACCCACCGTTTTCGACTCGGCCTGACCTGAATCTCAACACACCTTGGAGCGGGGTCTTTAACCGGAGAAGCCGCCGCCATCCAGGAACGTCTGCTCCTGCGGGGTGGTTTCGCGGCCAAGCATCTTGTTTCGGTGCGGAAAACGGCCGAAATTCTGAATGATATCGCGGTGTTCGACAGCGTACTTCAGGTATGGCTCGGCCCAGGCC
>NZ_RZQI01001502.1:0-726 GCF_003998335.1 Mesorhizobium sp. M7A.F.Ca.CA.002.05.1.1
GCGAGGTCTACACGGCCGGCTTCCAGCCGAGCAGCCAGGTGGCCGATGCCAACCGCTTCACCGGCAACGCCGTCAAGTTCATGTCGGTAGCCCGCTTCCAGACCAAATGACGGCAGATCAATCGGCAAAGCCGCGCCGGGCAACCAGCGCGGCTTTTTGCTGTTCAGCGAACCGGGCCAGCCTGCACGGTCACGCTCGGCTGAACTTCTCGTGAAGCCGGAACGGTCGGCCTATTCCCTGGGTTAACATAGGTTCGTTCAAACCCGGGGAGATCCATGAAGAACATCCTATTGGCATCGGTCATCGCATTGGCAACCGCTTCGGCGGCTATCGCCCCTACGCAGGCCGAGACCATTGTCGTCAAAACTCATGACCATATGCACATGAAGAAGCACTGCCGGACCAAGGTGGTCACAAGCTGGAAGCATCACCACAGGGTGGTTGAAAAGGTCCGGGTCTGCAGCTGATCAGCTTCGGAGCCGATTTGGCAAACCCGGTCGACGCGAGTCGGCCGGGTTTCTTCATCCCGTGGCCGAGGCCTTATTTCGCAAGCTTGCTCGCGGCGCGCGCCAGGGCTTCGATCTCGTCCCACTTGCCGGCTTTGACGAGGTCGTCGGGCGCCACCCAGGAGCCGCCGACGCAGACCACGTTGGGCAGGCTGAGATAGTCGGCCGCGTTCTTGGCCGAGATGCCGCCGGTCGGGCAGAATTTCACATCGGCGAGCGG
>NZ_RZQI01001503.1:0-725 GCF_003998335.1 Mesorhizobium sp. M7A.F.Ca.CA.002.05.1.1
CGGCCGCATCGGAGATGGTGAAGCCTGCGACGACGAAGTCGTCCGACAGCAACGCCTTGGTCTTGGTCCAGCTTTTGCTTCGGCCGCTCTGATAGATGGCCGTGGCGCGCTTGGAGACGACACCCTCCAGCCCCAGTTCCGACGCCTGGTCGTAGAGCCCCTGCCCCGAGCCCTCGACATGGTCGGAGAACTGGATGGCGGAATTGGCACCGAGGCCCGACAGCATCTGCGCCAGCAGCGCCTTGCGCCGGACCAGCGGCGCCTTGGTCAGGTCCCAGCCGTCGAGATGGAGAAGATCGAAGGCGTAGAAATGGAGCTTGCTGCCGGCGCCCTGCGCCAGCGCATCCTGCAGCAGCGCGAAGCGGCTGATGCCCTTGGCATCGAGCACCACGATCTCGCCGTCGACGATGGCGTCGCGGCACGGCAGTTTGGCGAACGCATGCGGCAGGTCGCCATAGCGCTTCGTCCAGTCGATGCCGCCACGGGTGATCAGCTTGACCGCGCCCTCAGTAAGATGCGCCATGGTGCGGTAGCCGTCGAATTTGATTTCGTGCAGCCAGACTTCCCTTGTGTCCCCGCCATCCGGTGGTTTTGGCACCTGCGTCGCCAGTTGCGGCTCGATACGAGCAAGCATGGGGGCCTTGAACGCACCCGGCAGCGTGCCGGGCTTCAGCGATCCCTGTCTGGGCGCGGGTTTGGCGGCTGGATGCTGACCCGGCTGAAGC
>NZ_RZQI01001504.1:0-724 GCF_003998335.1 Mesorhizobium sp. M7A.F.Ca.CA.002.05.1.1
CGAGCCGGTTTTGGATCTCGACGGCAGTGGCCGGGAATGTGTTGTTGGGCGTCGAGGTCGCCAGCACGATCAGATCGATGTCGACTGGCGTGAGGCCGGCATTGGCAAGTGCGGCACGTGCCGCTGCTTCCCCCAGCGAAGCCGTGGTCTCGTCGTCACCAGCGATATGGCGCTGGCGAATACCGGTACGCTGGGCGATCCACTCATCGGAGGTCTCGACCATGCCTTCGAAATCGGCATTCTTCATGATTCGGCGGGGCAGCGCGGCGCCCGTGCCGCGCACGACTGATCTGATCAAAGTTCTTTCCTATTCCTTTGCGTCGGTGACGACGTCGGATTTCCTAGATGACAGGGCACGCGGGTTGCGCGCATGAAACAGGTCCAGATCGGCCTCGATGCGGTCGAGGAGGTTGTTGCGGACCATGTCATAGCCGAGTTCGATCGCGGCGGCGAACCCATCAGAATCAGCACCGCCATGGCTTTTGACGACGATGCCGCTCAACCCCAGGAAAACGCCACCGTTGGACCGGCCGACATCCATCTTTTCGCGCAGGCGATCGAAGGCGCCCTTGGCGAAGATGTAGCCGATCCTGGCCATCAGAGTCCGGCTCATCGCCGCGCGCAGATAGCCACCGATCTGGCGCACCGTGCCTTCCGCCGTCTTCAGCGCGATGTTGCCGGCAAAGCCTTCGGTGACGACGACGTCGACCACGCCCTTGCCGAT
>NZ_RZQI01001505.1:0-722 GCF_003998335.1 Mesorhizobium sp. M7A.F.Ca.CA.002.05.1.1
GCGCTTGCCGGCATACTGCTTGTCGAAGGCGGCGCGAAAGGCAGCATAGGTCCGGTTGGCGAACTCGTCCGCCTGGCTTGGCCGCTCGAAGCCGCCGGAATGCCTGACATAGAGATTGTAGTCCATGGCGATCACCGGCCGTGACTTCGGTCCTTCCGGAATCTGCGGCAGCGAAAAGTGCACGATGCCGTTGCTGGCCGTCGGTCGGGCAGGGCCTTGCGAGACGCCGCTGGCATCGAATTGATATCCGGCCGCCGGCAGCGCTTCATAGAGCGCCTTGCCGGTCGACAGATACGGCGCGCGAAAGCCGACCACCGCATGCCGCGCGAAATCGCGCCAGCCCTGTGGTTCGGGTGCAATGCCGTTGATCGCATAGGCGTTCTCGAGAATGTGCTCGAACGAACTGAACTCTTTCAGCCAGTCGGCCTTGCTCCAGTCCTTGCCGTCGAAATGGCCACAGCCATGGCTGGCGATATCGTGGCCTTCATGCGCGGCAAGGCCGATCTGTTCGAGTCGCTCGGTGACTTCCTGCTTCGAGGCGGCAAAGCCGATGTTGGATTTGCCGGCGCCTTTGCCCGGTGCGGTGTATTCCTTGCGTGTCTCCGTTGACAGCAGGAAGACGCAGGAGAGAAAATAGGTGAAGTGCGCGCCGGTGCGCTCAGCCAGTGCCCGGCTGCGTTTCCACTGCGAAATGTCGCGGGCACTGTCGAACGAGATGATGA
>NZ_RZQI01001506.1:0-722 GCF_003998335.1 Mesorhizobium sp. M7A.F.Ca.CA.002.05.1.1
GTCTCGCGCAGCCATTCGCCGGACAGATCGTCACCGCCGACCCAGCGGAAATTGTCCTTGCCGAGCCGCAGCAGGGTGCCGTCGTCGATCATGCCGCCATGCTCGTAGCACATGGCCGAATAGACCACCTGGCCGACGCCAAGCTTCTTGACGTCGCGGGTCAGCGTGTATTGCAGCAGCGCCTCGGAATCCGGGCCGGTAACCTCGAACTTGCGCAGCGGCGACAGGTCCATGATCACCGCGTCCTGCCGGCAGGCCCAGTATTCCGCGATCGGCCCGTCCTTGGCGAAGGAATTGGCGAGCCAATAGCCCCTGTACTCGCCGAAGTTGCGGGTGTGCTTGGCAAAGCTCGAATGAAAAGCTGTCTCGCGGGTCATTTTCGGTTCCGAATCGGGCGTCATGCGTCTGGCGATCGCTCGCGAGAATTTGTGCTGGCCGGAATAGGTCCGCACATGGATGTCGGTCGGGTTCCAGCCATTGGCCGGCGTCGTGTCGTCGGGGCAGGCGGAGGACACGCAGACGATGTCGGTGAGCGCCCTGAGCAGCACATAGTCACCCGCCCGCGACCACGGCTCGTCGGACACCATGACGCCATGCGCGTCGATCGCCGTGTTGAAGAAGAAGTTGATCGCCATCCAGCCCGCGCGGGGATTGACGCCCTTGCCGGCCAGAGCGCCGTTGAAATTCTCCGAGCAGTTGGTGTGGCCGGGATAGCCGCTGTC
>NZ_RZQI01001507.1:0-719 GCF_003998335.1 Mesorhizobium sp. M7A.F.Ca.CA.002.05.1.1
GCCGACGAACAGGGCCGAGATGCTGCGTCCGGCAACGAAGCGCTGGAAATAGCGGCCGGCGATCGGGCTTTCTCCGGCTGCTCGTCTGACGTGCCCGCCGCCGGCGCCGCCCGCGGTCTTGACCACCCAGTTCTCCCGATCAGGCGGCTGGTCCCATCGCGATTGCGGATGCGGGATGCCAAGTTCGGCGCAATCATCGGCCAGCAACTGCGGATCCTTGATCCTGCGGATTGCGGCGCCGCCATTGCCTGCGAGCGGAAAGTGTCGCGCGATCTCGTCCACGGTCTCAGGCATCCGCTCAAACCCTGAGCCCAGGATAATGGCGACCGGCAGGTCGTCGCCAGCCAATCGCCGAAGCGTGTCGACGATGCGCTCGCCGTCGATGCCCCTCTGCAGGTCGCCCGGCAGCATCGTCGCACGTTCGGCGAGCGCGACGGTGTCCGTATCGCAAAAGAAATCGGCAACCAGCGGACGATAGCCGGCGCGACGCGCGGCGGCGGCCAGCGCCCGGCCTGAAATTGCCGCGATCAAAAGAGATCCGGCGTTACTTGGCAATCTCGCGTGCAAGGGAAAACGCTTCCTGAAAATCGAGCGTGATCGTCTTTTCGGATTCGATCATTCTTTTGAAGAGACCGAATTCGACCTTATATTTGACATTGCCGATGGCAAGCGGACCAATGCCGACAGCTTTTGCCGCTTCGAGTGGATCACCATTGGCA
>NZ_RZQI01001508.1:0-716 GCF_003998335.1 Mesorhizobium sp. M7A.F.Ca.CA.002.05.1.1
CTGCTGCCGCCGAGCATCTGCGCCGACTGCAGGCCGAGCATGGTGATCAGCGGCAGCAGTGCATTGCGGGCGACGTGGGCGAGCACGATGCGGCGGCGTGACAATCCTTTGGCGCGTGCGGCCAGGACGAAATCCTGCCGCCAGACCTCGGCCATGCCGGCGCGCATCATGCGCAGATAGAGCGCCAGGTAGATGAAGCCGAGGGCGGAAACGGGCAGGGCGAGATGGACGGCGATGTCGGCGGCGCGGTCAAGACCGGTCTTGTCAGAGGCCAGGGTTTCGATGCCGCCGATCGGCAGCCAGCGCAGGTCGACGGCAAAGACGACGATCAGCACCAGGCCGAGCCAGAAACCCGGCACTGCATAGAGCGCTAGCGAGCCGATCGACAGGAAGCGGTCGCGGAAGCTGCCCGGCTGTGCGCCGGCGTAGATGCCGAGTGCCGAGCCGAGCCCGAAGGAGAGCGCGGTGGCGCTGACCATCAACAGCAGCGTGTTGGGCAGGCGTTCGAGGATGACGTCGCGGATCGGCCTGGAGAAGGTCACCGACTGGCCGAGATCGAGATGCAACAGCGCCCAGAGGTAATTGGCGAGCCGCGTCAGCTCCGACTGGTCGAGGCCCCAGCGATGTCGCAACAATTCGATCATGCCGGCGTCGCCACCGGTCGAGACGATATAGGCATCGACCGCATCGCCGGGGGCAGCTTCGAGCAGCAGGAA
>NZ_RZQI01001509.1:0-715 GCF_003998335.1 Mesorhizobium sp. M7A.F.Ca.CA.002.05.1.1
GCTCGACATAGTCTTCCAGCGCCTTCTTCCACAGCCGCGTCGCGCGCGCAGTGGCGTCGAGCCCGCCGGCTTCCTGCCACGCTTCGTAATTCTGCCAGTTGGACAGCATCGGCTGATAGAAGGCGGTGGCGTAGCGCTCCAGCGTGTGCGGCTCACCGAAGAAATGGCCGCCGGTCGGCACCGCGCCTAAAGCCTCGACGGCAAGCTCGGCCTCGTTGACCTCGATCGGGCGCAAGAACTCCATCATGTGCTGGATCATCTCGACATCGATGATGAGTTTTTCGAACGACGCCGTCAGCCCGCCCTCCTGCCAGCCGGCGGCGTGGTAGACGAGGTTGCCATGGCCGAGCACCGCACCCCACAGCGCCATCAGCGTCTCATAGGCGCCCTGCGCATCGGCGGCGTTGGAGGCCGAGCCCGGCGTCGTGCGGTAGGGCAGCCCGTAGCGCCGCGCCAGTTGCCCCGAAGCGATGTTGGCCTTGGTGTTCTCAGGCGTGCCGAAGGCCGGCGCGCCCGACTTCATGTCGACATTGGAGGTGAAGGCGCCATACATGACCGGCGCGCCCGGACGGACAAGCTGGGTCAGTACGACGCCGAACAGCGCCTCGGCATTCTGCTGCGCCAGCGCCCCGGCCAGCGTCACCGGGCTCATCGCCCCCATCAGCGTGAACGGCGTCACCGCCACCGACTGGCCGAACTCGGCCATGGTCATCAG
>NZ_RZQI01001510.1:0-713 GCF_003998335.1 Mesorhizobium sp. M7A.F.Ca.CA.002.05.1.1
GCTCGGCTCTGCCCAGCGGGTCATCGCCGTCGACGCGGGCGACCACTATGTCGGCGTGCTGATCGTGGCCGAACTGCACAGCGATCCTTCCGATGGCGAGGTGCCGGTGCGCGATCTTGCCAAATACAAGGACGCGGTGCTGGTGCCGAGCATGAACGTGCAGGCCGCCGCGGAAACATTCCAGCGCGCCGGCGCCGAAGAACTCGCAGTCGTCGAGGATTTCACCGACCACATCGTCTTGGGGCTTTTGACCGAAGGCCATCTGATGCGGCGCTATGCCGAGGAACTCGACAAGGCGCGCCGGGACCTATCGGGCGAGGGGTGACGGACGGCCAAGCGGGGGCCTGCGACAGTGGTTGCGGAGCCCTAATGCTCGATCGGTCCCTTGGCCATCACAAGCGCTGTGCCCGCGGTCGTCGGGCGTTCGATCATGCGCCGCACGCGGGGCGGTTCGTCGCCGCTGTGCAGGGCCCGCACGCGTTCGCCGATGACGGCGTCGGCATGGGTGATGCGTCCATTGTGCCTGATATATTCGATCCAGGTCGGCGTGTGATAATGCTCGATCCATACGGTGGGATTCTCGAGATCGCGCGCCAGCGTCCAGTTGCGGGCGCCGTCACGACGGCGGATGCGGCCGCGTTCGGCCATGATGGCGAGGAACTCCGGTTCGTCCTCGTGCCGGATCACATACTCGATCATGATGGCGATGGGAC
>NZ_RZQI01000150.1:0-9362 GCF_003998335.1 Mesorhizobium sp. M7A.F.Ca.CA.002.05.1.1
TGGCGGGCGAACGCATCGGCGCAAAAGCCGGTGTCATCCGGCGGCTCGTCAACGATCGCTTCGAAGTGCCGCTGCACGAAGGTCGTAGAGCTGACCCCCGCCTTGCGCGCGGCGGCTTCGATCTTGAGGTTCGTCAACCGGTCGCACTTCACCGAGAACCGGTAAAAGCTGTCGGCGCGCTCTTCGGGGTCACGGCGGGCAAGGCTGGCCATCACGCTGCCACCTTCCGGCGCGCCCGGTAGAGCGAGCTGATGCCTTCGTCGATCTCGCGAACCGCCGCCCGCTTTGCCGCGGCGATGTCGGAACGCCCGGCGACGACTGCCGCGAGCGATGTCACCGCCTCGCTGGTTTCCTTGTGCACGTCGGCCAGGTCATCGACCCCGACGGCTGCCGGCGGTTCCGGTTCAAGCGGCACGAGCGTGTAGCCGAGCATGTTGGCCAGCTCTTCCAGCATCATCGGCGCGCCGAGCTGCCGATCGAGTGCCACGATGACGGCGGCGTTGATGAAGTTCGGCTCCGAGCGGGAGCCGTATTTCGACAGCATGTCGGTCGGCACGCCCGCGACGTGCTGGAAGACGCCAGGTCCGCCGGCGAGCTTGATCAGCTGCTCGGTGCGCGCCTTGATCCGAATGCGATCTTCGGCCGTGGTCAGGAAAAGGGCAGGGTCGAGCTTGGACATGGCAGCTTCCGGACAAAGCAAAGCCGTCAAGGAATTTTTCTTGCGAAAAGATTCCGTGCAGGCAGGAAGGGGTTTGATTCAGTGTGCGGGCGTCAGTTCACGGAGGCCCGCAAGCAGATGCACTCATGGTCCGCCACCTCGAAATCGGTTTGCCGCCCGGCGCGCATGCGCGCCGGCGAGATCGTCATCCAGATCGGCCACCGCACGGGCCAACACCCCGGCGCCGATCATCGTGGCGTATTCGGTCAGCGCCAGGGCGACGGCGCGCGCGTTCGTGCAGCGCTCGTAGGCGGCGACCGCGCGCACCAGCACCATCACATGGTCGGGCAGCAGGATCGCGTTGCTGGAAAGATCAGGCGCGCCGGCCGAAGAGGCATCAACTGCCGGCGCGCTGTCCTGGCCGGCACGAACGCTAGCCGGACAGGAGGACCCGTCCTCCGAAGCACGCAGTGCGCAGGAGGATTCAGTGAAATGGGCAAAGGGGGCGCCGCCCAGGGAGGAGCCGGACGGCGCGGCTGCGGCTTGGGAGGCCAACGCAGCGGGGAATTCATAGTCGACGGCGCCAGCCTGGCGCGGCACGAGGCGTTCGGTGAAGCCGACACCGGCAAGCCGTGCGCCACGATCGGCAAGAGCAGGAGAGGCGAGGCGCTGGCTCATGCTGGCACCGCAATCTCGGGTGCACGATGATGGCCGACAGAAGCAAGCTGACCGAACCGACCATCATCTTCGACACGTTCTGCACAAGCGTCGATGTCGATGCGCACGAAGAGTTCGTCAGGCTGACAGGGTGCGATGAAGTACCGGTCGTCGGCTACGACGGCCCGGAACTGCGCATCGTCGCGCGCATGGTGCTGCCGCGCGAAACCGCGCGAGACCTGGCGGTTGATCTGCGAAGACAACTCGCGAAGCGGGAGCGCTGAAATCATGCCGCGTCCTCCGCTGCCGGGTTGGCGATCAACCGCTCGAGCAAACGCTTCACAGGGCGGCTCGGCTCGGAACCTGTCTCGATCCGGGAGACGGTGGCCTGGTCTACGCCGAGTTCATCCGCCAGCTGCTGCTGCGTCCACTTGCGACTGGCGCGCAGGGCCTTGACGGACTCTCCAGTGATCGGTGCGGCGATGTTCATGGCGCGCAGTTATGCGCAACGCATACTCACCTGTCAATGCCCTGCGCATAATGAAATTCCTCAGAGTGCATATCATGGCTGAAGAAATCCACGACAGACTGAAGGCTTCCCGACTCGCTGCCGGCTTCCGAAGCGTGCGCGAGGCGGCAACCTCGCTAGGCATCCCCTATCAGACCTATGCGTCGCACGAAAATGGCAATCGGGCGTTCGACAACCAGGCCGCAGCGCAATATGCGCGTCGGTTCAAGGTCTCGATCGACTGGCTTCTGACCGGCCGTGGCGAAGCGCCAGAGGCGATGCCGTCGCTGGTGCCGCTGATGGGCTACGTCGGCGCCGGCGCTGAGGTTGAGCCGGATTTCGAACAGGTCCCGGAAGAGGGCATGGAACAGATAGAGGTTCCTTTCCCCCTGCCAGCCGACATGATCGCGTTGCAAGTGCGGGGTGATTCGATGCTTCCGCAGTTTCGCAACGGCGTGATCATCATTGTCTATAGGGAACAGCGCAGGTCGACCGAAAGCTTCTTTGGTGAGGAAGCAGCCGTGCGCACGACTGACGGCCGCCGCTTCATCAAGACGATCCTGCGCGGCACCACCGGCGTCAACCTGATCTCGTGGAACGCACCCGCCATCGAGAATGTGCATCTTGCATGGGTCGGCGAAATTTTCACCTATTTCCCGGCGACGGCTATCCGGCGCATCGAAAAGCAGGGCGGCATCCAGGGGCAACTCAGATTGAGAGCTTAAGCCGAATTATGCTCTGTGTATAATTTCCTTTGACTTGATATTATGCAATGTGCATAGTCACCTCCACTCGCAATCCCGCGATGGAGGCATGGCGTGTCGCTATCTCATCCAGTTGCCGTCAACGACAGAGCCGAGGTCTTCCTCGAGGCTGCCTTTGACCATGGCCACGCCGGTGCCGTCGGCCGCGGCGACCTGGCAATAGGCCGCCATTGCGATTCCGACGTGTATCTTGGTACCGACCAGCGTCCATCGCGCCGTGACCACTTCGACAAACGCACCGTTGATTGCCCCGATACTGCTACGCCGGATATCTCGAATGATGCCGGCGTCCCTGGCCTGATCCAGAACCTGTTGGCCGTTCCAGCCCTTGCAAATGTCGGCGCCCGCGACCTTCGGCGCTTCCGCCTGGTTCCCGCCCTTGTGCAGGCCAACCCACACCAGCACGGCGAGAGCCGGAATAATGAACCATTTCGAGAGCGCCTTCTTTGCCGGCGCATCCGGAGGTCCGCGCGTCGCGTTGCCGGCGAAGTCATGCCGGCAGAACCGGCAGATGCGCGCGTCGCGCTGAACTGTTTCCGCGCACTCCGGGCAAGTCTTGGTGTCGCCCTCCATAGTTCCCCCCCACAGCATTTTCCCCAACGAGAAAGGATAGTCCTATGATCACCTTCCAGCAACCGCCCATCGGCTCGCTGTCCACTTCCCCCGCAGTCTTCACCCAAGGCATCGTCGAGCTGATGGCCGATAAGATGCTGGAAATGGGCATGAACGGCACGGCGGTCACCGCCGACAGCCTGGCCGAACATTCCAGCTTCACCCGCGCCCAGATCGAGGAACACGGCCACGAAGCGGCGGACCTCGCCAAGTCGCGCGCCGTCCACAGGCTGGACTGACGGCCATGCAAACCGTCGCCGAACGTCTGATCGCGGTGGCCGGCCAGTCCGCCGAGATGGAAGCGTGGATTTCCCGCCAGCTTATGGCCGGCCAGAAACCATCGCAGATCCTGGCCGAACTGGGGCAGGGCGGTTTCGACCGCGCCTGCGCCACCCTGGCCAACGTGCACACACGCCTCGCGCTGGCATCGGCCTTCACCTTCGCGCTGGCTTTCGTCAGCGTCGCCGTGGGGCTGCGCTGATGAAGCCCCGCGTGCGCTGCCCGAACTTTCCCGAATGCCGCTGCGGCGACGACTGCACCGACCGCAGCGACACCCGCATGCTGCGCCTGCTGTTCGGCCTCTTCATCACCGGCACCGCGCCATCGGCGCAGGGCTGATTTACGTGGGAATGCGCTCATGAACCAGTCCGTCACGCAGCCTTGGGTGCAAGGCATCAGCTTCATGCAGCAGACCGTGCTGCTCACCGCTATTCGCGGCCCTGACGGCATAGGCAAGTATCATCCGTGCAAGTTCATGCTGCGCTGGTTTCGCCGATGCGTCCTGCTCTCGGCGATGGACGGCCGGGCGCTGACCGACCCTGCCGAACGCAACGGCGGCTCGTTCACCGGCCCCAGCTACGAGGCAACGGTCAGGCCGGTATACAAGGAATGGTATGGGCCGATGGACAAGATCGTCGGTGACTATCTGCGCTCACTCGACGAGTTGCCGCACCATTTCCAGATGCACTTCCTGCATGCGGTTCAGATTGTCGGCTTCAAGCATCCCGACGAGGTAATCCGCAGCTGGTGGGCGCAGGTCTATCTGCGGCTGGTCAACGACCTGCATCTGCACCCGGAGAGCGAAGCCGAAATGGATCGCCGCCTCGGCGACAATCGAGCCCAATGGCTCGAACGCAACGACGCTGCGACGGTGGATTGAGATGGCTGACAAATCCGCCATCGAATGGACCGACGCGACGTGGAATCCTGTCGTCGGCTGCACCATCGTCTCGCCCGGCTGTACGCGTTGCTACGCCATGGGCATGGCCGCCCGTATCGAGGCGATGACGAAGGCGCTGCAGGCCAAGGGCCAGACCGGCGCGCCGCATTACAACGGCACGACGCGCAAGGTGAACGGCAACACCATCTGGACCGGCAAGCTGGCCATGGCGCCCAACCACATCGTCTTGGAGCCGCTGGCCTGGCGCGCCCCGCGCCGCATCTTCGTCAACTCCATGGGCGATCTCTTCCACGAGAACGTTCCCGACGACTGGATCGACAAGGTGTTCGCCGTCATGGCGCTGGCGCCGCATCACACCTTCCAGGTGCTGACCAAGCGCGCGAGGCGGATGCGGTCATACATAAGAAGTCTTCCAAACCGCGATGATATCGTCGGCAAAGCTGCGGCTCATCTATGGGGCGGCACGGATCCTGACGGGGTTTTCGATGCTGCAATGCATGCGGTGCGTATGCCGCTGCCGAACGTCTGGCTTGGCGTCTCCGCCGAGCGCCAGCAGGAAGCCGACGAGCGCATCCCGGATCTGCTGGCGACGCCGGCAGCAATCCGCTTCGTCTCCGCCGAGCCGTTGCTTGGGCCAATCGACTTTACGCGCATGCGCCCTCCGGTCGACAAGCAGGTGTATGGCTTCCCTAACCTCGACGCGCTGCGCGGGAGTTGGTTTGTCGATGGCCATAGGCCAGACGAAGAGATGCCAGACACCGGCGTCCGCCTCCACTGGATCATAGTCGGCGGCGAGAGCGGTCATAAGAGCCGCGCAATGCACCCGGCCTGGGCGCGGTCAATCCGCGAGCAGTGCGCAGCGGCCGGCGTGCCGTTTTTCTTCAAGCAGTGGGGAGAGTGGCGCCCATCGACGCCAGAGCTTGCTTACGGGAACCCGCGATCGGGGTGGCGCTGTCTAGCCGCGCACCCGCATCTGCCGCGTCCGCACGAACTCTATCCCGAGGCTGGCGCCGAATTCGTCGAACACGTCGGCAAGAAAGCCGCCGGCCGGTTGCTCGACGGCGTCGAGCACAACGCCATGCCCGAACTGCGGGAGGTACTGGCGCTATGAGCGTTTACGTCGACAACGCCAAACATCCATTCGGTCGTCTTCTCATGTGCCACATGTGGGCAGACACGCGCGCAGAACTGTTCGCCATGGCGGACCGCATCGGCGTCCAGCGCAAGTGGTTCCAGCGCCCGGCCGGGCTTGGCGTCGCCGGCATGGATGCAACGTGGGAGCATTTCGACATCGCTCAATCGAAGCGTGCTCTGGCCGTCGCAGCCGGCGCGATCGAGACAGATAAATATGGCCCGGTCGAGCACACCGCCCGGCTGAAAGGCGACCAGGTGAAGCTCGAGCAGATAGCGGAGCTTCGCGCCAAGGGCTTCGGTGCCGGCGCAAGGCCCGCTGATCCAAAGCAGGGAGCGCTGCTATGATCGAGCTTCCCGACCTCGCCATTTCCGTCCGCCAGCCATGGCCATGGGCGATGATGCACTGTGGCAAGGATATCGAAAACCGCGACTGGCCGACGAAGATCAGGGGCCGTGTCTGTCTGCATGCCGCCAAGGGCATGACGCGCGACGAGTACGAAGACTGCCTCGCCACAATCCATGAGATTAGTCTGACGCACCCTTTCAAGCCGGGCTTGATGCTGCCGGCATTCGAGGAACTGCCGCGGGGCGGCATCGTCGGAACGGTCGACATAGTCGATTGCGTCGCTGAAAGCGCCAGCCCGTGGTTCTTCGGTCGCTATGGATTTGTTCTGCGCAACGTCGAGCTGCTTGACGAGTTCATCCCCGTCAAAGGCGCCCTCGGCTTTTTCAGATGGCGTGACAACCTCAATGCCGTGCCGGTGTTAAAGGCAGCGCCAAGACAGGGGAGCCTGCTATGACACAGACTCATGCTCCACAACCGTCATCCGTCCGCTTCCCAGTGCAGCCGCGCCTGGTGCCGGCGATCAAGGCGGCGCGCTATCTGCACCTGACGCTGCCGGAATTCATGGAATTGCTGCCGGCGCTGCAGCATCAGGGTTTTCCACGGGCTTGCCCGATCACCGGCAATTACGACCTGGTGGCGATCGACGCATGGCAGGACAAGCGCTCTGGCCTTGCCGGATCAGGATCCGGCGCGCAGTCTAGCGCCGAAATCGCAAGAGCGAGGCTGGCGACCCTTGGCTAAGATCAAGCTGAAGCACTACGTCATCCGCAAGGGCAAGTACGGCTACTGGCTTCCGACGCCGAAGATGGTCGAGGCGGGCTTCGAATGCATCTCCTGCGGCACGGATGGGCCGGATGCATGGGCGATTGCCAGGCAATGGGAAGACCGCTGGCAGGAATTCCGCAAGGGCAGGGAGCCGCCGCGCCTGCATGTCTGGCCGAAGGATTCGATCGGCGACGCCTTTACCCGCTATCGTAAGATGGATGCCTGGAAGCGCAAGCCGCCGCGCACGCGTGAAGACTGGGAACGTGGCTGGACGTTCATCGAGCCGTACTTCGCCGACCTGCCGCCGGCCGACATCACGCTCGAGCTGCTCGACGACTGGTATGGCCGCCTGCTGCGCGTCAGGGGCGTCGACATCGCCTATCGCGCCATGAAGACGTGGCGGTCGCTCTACAACGTCATGGCCGGAATGAAGCTGTGCCCGCCCAAGGCCGACCCCTCGCAGGCGATCCGCCGCCAGACGCCGCCGCCGCGTCACCAGACGTGGACGGAAGGCGAAGTGGTGCGCATGGTCAAGGGCGCCTGGCGCGCCGGCTACCGCGGCCTCGCCTGCATCATCGCCGTCGCGTGGGACACCAGCTTCTCGCCGGTCGACGTGCGCACGCTGACCCCGGCGCAGGCGATGCAGACGGCGCAGGAATGGGGTTTTCTCATCGCGCGCACCAAGAGCGGCGAGGCGGCTTTCGGCACGCTGTCGCCGCGCACCCAGCGCCTGGTGCTGGCCTACATCGAATCGCTCGGCGTCACGCTGCTCGACGATGCGCCGATCTTCCGCTCGCGCGGCTTTGAACCGGGACCGAAGGGCGGCCGGCCGCGCGCCGGCGTGCCCTACACCAAGGACTCGCTCGTCGACGATTTCGCCGACCTGCGCAAACTGGTGTTCGGGGCTGGGGAAAAGCGCCGGCTCATGGACATGCGGCGTTCGGGCGCGGTCGAGGCCAACGCCGGCGGCGCATCGGTCGAGGCGATCTCGGCCAAGATGGGTAATTCGATCGATGAGAACAAGGCGCTGCAGAAGACCTATATGCCGGTCAACCTGGCAGCCGTCCGTTCCGCCGATGCCAGCCGCCGCGAAGGCAGGAAACTGCTTGGTCAGGAACGGAATGAATACAAAAAGTTGAAACTCTCCGGAAAATGAGAGTTGAAACTTTTCAAGGGGCGGTAGCTAACCCCTTGAAATAAATGGCGCGAGTGACGGGGCTCGAACCCGCGACCTCCGGCGTGACAGGCCGGCACTCTAACCAACTGAGCTACACCCGCGCATGGCGAACACGTGTCAGCCGTGTTCGTCGTTGGGGCGCTGGATAAGGGGTTCGCCACCGGGTGTCAAGCGTGACAGGACAGCATAACAGCAAACAGGAGAAGGTTTTTTGACAGCCGGCGTTTTGTTGGCAAAACCGGCATCCAACCAGGGCATCCTGCGCTCATTTGGCCTTGCGAAGCGGACCCTGACCGCTTAAAGGTCCGGCCCGGAGCGGGCGATTAGCTCAGTTGGTAGAGCGCTTCGTTTACACCGAAGATGTCGGCGGTTCGAGCCCGTCATCGCCCACCATTCCATTAGTCCATTCAAACTGTTGCCAAGACACGGAACCGAGTCGTTCGGTAGATGCTGCAATCACGGCGGCAACAGTCGAAAATCATTGCCCTCCGGCAGCAACTGCCCGCCATCGACGACGATGGTCGTGCCGGTGATGTAGCTGGCATCGTCGGAGGCGAGGAACAGGAAGGCGTTGGCGACGTCGCGCGGGCTGCCGAGGCGGCCGAGCGGAATGGAGTCCTCCATGTTCTTGATGTAAGCCGCGCCGCGATGCAGCTCGATGGCTTCGGTCAGGATGTTGCCGGGCTCGACACCGTTGACGGTGATGCCGTAGCCGGAGAATTCGAGCGCGGCGGCACGGATGAAGCCGTTGATGCCGGCCTTGCTGGCCGAATAGTGGCCGTGGCCGGGGCTGGTGACATGCGGGCCGGTGATGGAGGAGGTGTAGAGCATGCGGCCAAAGCCTTGCGCCTTCATCGGCACCAGGGCCGCGCGGCTGGCATTGAAGGTGCCGCGCAGATTGACCGCCATGACGCGGTCCCAGTCGTCGGCGCTGGTATTCTCGATCAGTTGCCAGGGATAGATGCCGGCATTCTGCACGATGATGTCGAGGCGGCCATGCTGCTTCAGCGCCAGCGCCACGGCGGCCTCGGCGTCGCTCATTTGCGAGATGTCGGTGCGGATGAAGGGGACGCCCAACTCGTCAGCGGTGGCTTGCCCGGCATCGGCCTCGGTGTCGGCGAGCACCAGCCTTGCGCCTTCCTCGGCAAAGCGTAGCGCGATGCCCTTGCCGATGCCGCGGGCGCTGCCGATGATCAGCGCTACCTTGCCTTGTAACCGATTGGTCATGCGAGCCGTCCTGTCATGCGAGTCTTTGGCGAATGGTTTGCTTGAAGGCGTCGAGCAGCACGGCCGCCAGCACCAGCAGGCCGTGGATCACCTGGGTAAAATTGGCCGGCAGGCCCATCAAATTGATCGCCGTGTTGATGGCCGAGAGCAGCAGCACGCCGGCATAGACGCCGGGCAGGGTGCCGACGCCGCCTTTGAGGCTGACGCCGCCGATGACGACCGCGGCGAAGGCGTTGAACAGCAGGCCGACGCCGAGATTGGCGGTGGCGCCCGACGTGCGGATCGCCAGCAGCCAGCCGGCAAGGCCGGCAATCGCGCCGGCAAGCACGAAGGC
>NZ_RZQI01001511.1:0-707 GCF_003998335.1 Mesorhizobium sp. M7A.F.Ca.CA.002.05.1.1
GGGCAGGGGTTCGGCCGCGGCCGCGATCATATCAGGCAGGCTGATCGGATGGGGATGTCGAAGCGGACGACCAACGTCGGTGGCCGTGCCGTTTTCCGACCAACCCTGCTCGCCGATCAGAGGGACGAAGCGCACGCCGCCGAAATCCTCCTCGCTATAGGTTGCGGCGCCTGTCCGGGTGACTTTGAGCAGACGTTGCAAATCCGGGTCGTCGCCGACCGGAATGACGAGCCTGCCGCCGACATCGAGTTGCTCCTGAAGGGCGAGCGGTGCGCCGGGACCACTGGCTGTCACCACGATGGCGTCGAACGGCGCCGCCTGCGGCCAGCCCTTGGTGCCATCGCCTGTCCGAACCTCGATGTTTTGGTAGCCGAGTTTTTCAAACCGCCGCTTCGCGGCTTCGGCCAAACCGGGATGACGCTCTATCGTGTAGACCTGTTCGACGATCCGGCTCATCACCGCGGCCGCGTATCCCGAGCCGGTGCCAATTTCGAGCACATGGTCACCCGGTTTGACATCCGCCATCTCGATCATGAACGCGACAATGTAGGGTTGCGATATGGTCTGGCCATCGGCGATCGGCAGCGGCGTGTCTTCGTAAGCAAATTCCTCGAAGCCGGGTTCGACGAAGGCCTCGCGTGGAACTTCGCGCATTGCCTGCAGAATCTCACGGTCATGAATGCCACGCCGGCCGACATGGATATTGA
>NZ_RZQI01001512.1:0-702 GCF_003998335.1 Mesorhizobium sp. M7A.F.Ca.CA.002.05.1.1
GAAAAGATTGCCGGTGCCGGTCGAGGTGACGCTGCCGCTGAAGGTCCCCGAGCCGCCAGTGGTGCCGTCGACCTTGACCGCTATGCCTGGCACGGTTGCCGAGCTGGAGATGTTGGCCGCCACACCGATTGTCGCGCTGCCACCGGAAACGACGACACCGTCGCCAGTGCCCGAATTGGCGATGGCGCCACCGAGGATCGCGATCGAGCCGGTGTTGTTGGTCAGGCTGACATCGGTGCCCGCGACATTGGTCGTCACCAGATTGGTGATGGTGAAGGTCGATGACGAAGCGTTGATTGCAAGGCCGTTGATGCCGCCACCGGTGCCGCCGATGGTGACATTGCCACCCAGGAACGGGCCGCCCGAAACGGCATTGAAGTTGAGCGCCGTGGCTTGCGCAACACCTGTCGTGATGCTGTCGAACGCCATGCCGCCGGTGCCGATGGTGACGCCGTCGAGATTGATCGCGTGGCCGGTGCCGGTGGTGATCTGCTCCGTGCCTGCGGCCGCGACTGTGATCGTGCCGCCCCCGGTGGCGCTGAAGCCGGTGCCGGTGGTCGTGGTCAGATCCAGCCCGCCGGTGAACTTGATTGTGCCGCCGGTGTTGCCGCTCAGGTTGATCGCAAAGGCGGTGGCGGTGCTGGCGGTGATCGCTCCACCCAACGAGGCGCCGCCGCCGCCCATGCCGGAGATCCCCACCCC
>NZ_RZQI01001513.1:0-700 GCF_003998335.1 Mesorhizobium sp. M7A.F.Ca.CA.002.05.1.1
TGCCTGGAAAGCTCGACCAGGCCGCGCGCCTTCAGCCGGTCGATGACGCCCTTCACCGTCGCCGCATCCATCGCGATCAGCGTGCCGAGCTGGTTCTGCGAGGTCTCGCCGACGTCACGCAGCTTGGCCAACGCCGCGAATTGCGGCGGCGTCAGATCGCCGATATGCGCGGCAAATATCGCCACATGGCGCTGATGCGCCTTGCGCAGGATGAAGCCGACCTGCTCCTGCAGCAGGTAATCCTGGTCGTCCGGCGCCTCGACCTCGACCAGCTTGAGCAGATTGTCCTCGCCGCTCACCGCAAGCCATCCCAGGCTTTGATGTCATCGGCCGCGAGACCACCCATGCGATTGTGGATGCGCGGGCCACAGGTCATGGCGAGGCAGAACAGGATTTCGTCTGGGCGCGGACCATCGCTGATGCCGACTTCCATGGCGTCGAAATGGCTGCGCACATAGGCGGCGTTGATGTGGCCGAGCGGTACATCGAGCTTTGAACCGAACGCGCCGACCTTCTTGGCCGACGGCACGATCGCCTTGGCGTCGCCGAGCCGTTCGCGCATGGCGTAGCCGCCGGGCACATGCCACAGCGCACCGTGCTCCAACTCGCCCGCCGTGCCGACAATGGCGCCCTTGCCGTAGCCGTCGATCTGCTTGACGTCGCCGCCGAGCGCCGCGATCAGCCGGTCGGCGAGCAACAG
>NZ_RZQI01001514.1:0-700 GCF_003998335.1 Mesorhizobium sp. M7A.F.Ca.CA.002.05.1.1
CTCCTCAACACGCTGATCGCCATCATCTGCGGCGGCGCGCTCGCCGGCTTCGACTGGACGCTGCTCGGCGTGAGCGACCGCACCGCGCTTCAGATCAGCGGCGCCATTGCCCTTGCCAAGATCATCATCAACGCGGTGCGTGACGGGCCGCGCGGCATGGTCGCGCCGCCGGCCAAGGAGACATGAGATGGGAACACTCACCCTCGCGCTGCTTGGCCAGGCCTGGCCGTATCTTCTGGCAATGGGCGCCGCGCTTGCCGGTGCCTGGACAGCCTATGCCAAGGGCAAGGCCAGCCAGAAGGCCAGGCAGGATGCCGCCGACGCCGCGGCGCGCACCGAAGCCCAGAAGATCGACGATGCCGTCGCCGGCCGGACGCCGGACGACAACAGAGGGAGGCTGGCCAGATGGTCAAAATCATAGCGCTCTCGCTGCTGCTGGCCGGCTGCACCACATCAGGCGGGTCGTTCTGCGCGGCCGGGCATCCCCTCCGGCCGACAAGGGCGGAGGCGGCGACCCTTTCCGACGCGTCGGTGGCGGCGATCCTGGCTCACAACGAAAAGGGCCAGAAGCTTTGCGGCTGGAGGCCATGATGAACGATCTTTTCGACCTGCTCGGCATCAAGGGACCGGTCGTGGCGGCGGGCCTCGCCGGCGGCGTTCTGCGCGCGCTGTCGCGGCATCGCTACAAGCTGCGCGAAAT
>NZ_RZQI01001515.1:0-697 GCF_003998335.1 Mesorhizobium sp. M7A.F.Ca.CA.002.05.1.1
TGATCTGCTTGAAGCGGTCGAGGTCCAGATGCAGCAGTGCCGTACGGGTATCCTTTTCCCCGTTTTCGGCAAGCAACTCATCGAGATAGCGACGGTTGGGCAGACCCGTCAGCGGGTCATGCAGAGCCACATGCTCGACACGCGCTTTGGCGACCTCAAGTTCGGCATTTTTCGATTCTGACAGCTGGCGCTCTCGCATGAGCGTCTCGTTGAGCAGCACGTCGCTGGTCACGTCCCACTCGGCGCCAATCATCTTTGGCGTGCCGCCGATGTCCTGGAAGAAGGCTGCGCGCGTGCGCACGTGGCGCGTGCCGCCCTCCGCAAGCAGGACTCGGTATTGCGAGGAATAGGGTCCTTTCCTCTCTGCGGCCGACTCGAACTCCTGGCGCGCCCGGTTGAAATCGTCGGGATGAATGGCCGAAGCCCAGTCGTCATAGCCGCGCGGTTTGCCATCGGCTGGCTTGCCGTAGATTTGGTTGACGCGGTGATCCCATAGCAGCTCTTTTGTGGCCAGGTCGTGCTCCCACACGCCGATCCCAGAAGCTTCCAAAGCCAGCTCAAGACGGCCGGACAAGCGTCTGAGCTCGGCATAGTTTTTCTGTCTCTCGCCAAACAGCCGCCCGGCCACCAGGATCGGCAGCACCACCAGCGCGCCGGCAAAGCCTATGAGCCCCCGCAAAATCCAGGCATTCTTTGG
>NZ_RZQI01001516.1:0-687 GCF_003998335.1 Mesorhizobium sp. M7A.F.Ca.CA.002.05.1.1
CCCTCTCCCCCCGCGGCCTGCCGCAAATCGGCAATCACCGCCCGCCGGTCTTGACGCCGCCAGGCGAGATGGAGTGAAACCGTGCGGTCGAACCACGGCAGGTCGCGAAACACGATCCGCGGCGGCGCAGCGGAACGCAGGCTGGCTTGCACCGTCGCCAGGCCGAGACCTGCGCTGACAAGGCCAAGCGAGGTTAGCGGATCCGCCGTTTCATAGGCGATGTCGGGCAAAAAGCCGGCTTTGGCGCAGGCGGCAAGGAACTGGCCGCGATTGGTGTCGTCCGGCTGGCGCACGACGGTGATCCAGGTGCGACCGTCAAGGTGATGCGGCCCAACCTCTGGTATTTGAACAAGCGGATCATCTTCGGGGATCGCCAGCACCAGCGGCTCATGCCGCAGCGCCATGGCGGCGACATCCGGGTCGTCATCAGGTGGCGGCGAGTAGACAAAGCCCAGATCCAGCGACCGCTGCCGTAGCCCTTCCAACTGCGCCGCCGAACGCAGGCTTCTCAGTTGCAAGTGGAAATCCGGCCGGTCGCGACGGAACTGGCGCAGCATCCCGGCGACAAGCCCGGCATGAACGGCGCCTTCGACATAGCCGATGGCGAGCCGACCGACGGCGCCGCTGGCCAGGTTTCGGCCGAACTCCTCCAAACGTCGCGCACTGGACAGCAGGGCGCGGGCCTCG
>NZ_RZQI01001517.1:0-686 GCF_003998335.1 Mesorhizobium sp. M7A.F.Ca.CA.002.05.1.1
TGCGCGACAAGGGCATGTCGGAGGAGGAGATTGCCGCCGCTTTCTTCATCTCCGTCACCATCGTCAAGCAGCGCCTGAAGCTCACCGCCGTGTCGCCGGCGCTGCTCGATGTCTATGCCGACGCCGGAATGACGATCGCTCAACTCGAAGCGTTCTCGGTCAGTGACGACCACGCAAAACAGGAGCAAGTGTGGGAGGCGATCAACAACAGCTGGTCGAAAGAGCCATACCAGATTCGCCGCATGTTGACGGAGAACACTGTCCGCGCTTCCGACAAGCGTTCCGTGTTCGTTGGGCTCGATGCCTATGAGGCAGCTGGCGGCCAGGTGCTGCGTGACCTCTTCCAGTCGGATGACGGCGGATGGCTCCAAGACGCGCTGCTGCTCGACCGTCTTGTCGCCGAAAAGCTCCAGCTCACGGCTGATGAAATTGCCAATGAGGGCTGGAAGTGGATCGAGGTCGCGGTGAGCTTTCCCTACGGCGCCGCGAACGGCTTGCGTGAACTCCACGGCACGCCCGTTGACTTGACCGACGAGGAGCAGGCAACGCTCGGGGCGCTGCGTGACGAGTTCGACAAGCTGCAGGCGGAATACGAAGAGGCGGACGAGTTGCCCGATGAGATCGACCAGCGGTTTGGCGAGCTTGAAGCCGCCATTTGTGCGCTGGAGGCGCGCCCCGTCCACTTC
>NZ_RZQI01001518.1:0-685 GCF_003998335.1 Mesorhizobium sp. M7A.F.Ca.CA.002.05.1.1
GGAAATCCGTCTGCGGCAGGTAAAGCGTTTTGGAATAGTCGATCGTTTCAGTTGTATCGGTCATTGGTCTGCCATTTGCATTGCCCGGCGGGCGTACAAGCTCGGGCGTGAACTATCATGTTATGGAAAAAGCGCGAGGGGGCGCGCAGAAACTCCCGGCGGCTCCGGCGGCGCTCAGGCCACCCGGAACACCGGGCCTGTAATTCGTATCGCGATCGCGAAAAGGCGCGAAAAGCTGGTCATGGCTGGGCTTTTAGCCGAAGCCACGGCAGGAATAAAGCGTCTCGTTCGATTCACCTACATCGTGAAATCGAAGCGGTAGGTGGTCGACACGCCAATCATGAACTGGTTGCGGTCGCCGCGCTCCTTGACCAGGCTGGAATCGGCCGCCGGTCCCATCAGGCGCGAATATTCGCCAAACAGGCTGGCGGTCATCGGCTCGGTCACCTTCCAGGTTATGGCGCCGCCGAGGCCGGTCGATTTCAGCCCGCCACCGGGATGATATTCGCTCAAGCCCGAGGCCACGGCTTCCTGTGCGTTGACGCCGTAATAGGCGTCGAAATAATTGCCTGAGGCGAAGGAAACACGCGGACCGCCCGAAATCCTGACGGTCGGCGTCACATCGTAAAAGGCGTCGGCGGCGATGTCGGCGACAAAGCCGTTGTGAGCGCGAATGCCGTGGCGC
>NZ_RZQI01001519.1:0-685 GCF_003998335.1 Mesorhizobium sp. M7A.F.Ca.CA.002.05.1.1
AGGGCACAAAGCCAGACCGGCACGAAGCTGCAAAGGCAGGCGGCGTAAGTGCTTTCGCGCCTCAGCCGGCGTCGGTTTCGTTCTCTTCGCCACCGGGTTCCGGCCTTGGGTGCCGGCGGCGATGAGTGGCCGCGGCGCGGGCCGCCTGTTCGTAGATGCCGGTCATCAGCTCCAGTGTGCGCGCCGCTTCCTCGAGCTTGGCCGCCATCTCCGGGACGCGTGTCACCGCTTCGATGAGCAGGACGGACCGGATGTCGGCATAGCGTTCGGTGACTCGAAACCCAAGCGGCGTGACCTCGTAGGTGACGCCGGCCCTGCCGCTGCCGGTTCGCTTGACCAGGCCGCCCTTGAGCAATTTGCGCAGGCTGTACTGGATGTTGGGGATGTCGTCTCTGTTGGTCATCTGCGCCAGGTCGCGGACGCTCTTTGGCCGGTCGTTCATCCTGATGATGTGAAGCAGCGCATTTTCCGGCCCGCTGGCGGAAAACTCGATCACCGTCGCCAGGCATTCCGCCTGCCAGTGGCCGAACGCCTCGTAGGAGCGCATCAGCGCATATTCGATTTCGGCGACGTCGATTTCGAGCGGCGTCCGCGCCAGATGCCAGCCGCGATCCAGCAGCTTGGCTTGTGTTTCCAATGGTTTGCGCCGGTCGTTCATCATGTCTCCCCGCCCGGCAGCATGCGC
>NZ_RZQI01001520.1:0-683 GCF_003998335.1 Mesorhizobium sp. M7A.F.Ca.CA.002.05.1.1
GCTTTCTCCGGCGCGTCGGCAAGTTCGGCCTCCCGGTTCTTCATGTCGGTGACGTCGACATAGGAGATCAGCCGCTTGCCGCCGGCCAGCGGCGCCATCGACGATATCAGCGTGCGGCCGTCATTGCGCGGGAACTGCCGCGCCGCGGCGATCCCGGCCCTGATTTCCGCCTCGCGCTCGGCGATATGCCGCTGCCATGATGCATCGTCGGCACCAAACGGATCGATGTCGCGGCTGGCGTCCATCAGATCGCGGAAGCTGCAGCCGATCTCGGCGCGCCGGGCGTCGATCTGCCAGAAATCATAGAAAGCACGGTTGATGATCTCGGTGCGCATATCGGCGTCGAGGACGAGGACACCGATCGGCATCTGGTCGACCATGGTGCGGAGACTGGCGAAGGTCTCGGCGATCTTGGCGTTCGCGCTTTTGATCTCCGCATCGCGTTGCTTGATCTCGGTGACCTCATAATAGGTCAACAGCCGCTTGCCGCCTGACAGCGCCGTCACCGAGAACATCATCGTCCTGCCGTTGGCATGGACAAATTCGCGCGGCGCGACGGATCCGGCGCGAATCTCCTCGAGACGAGTGGCAAGGTAGCGCTGCCATTGCCGTTCGTCGATGTCGCCATAGATGCCGCTGCGGCGGTTGAGCTCCATCAACAGGCTGAACGGAGCGCCGACGCC
>NZ_RZQI01000151.1:0-9328 GCF_003998335.1 Mesorhizobium sp. M7A.F.Ca.CA.002.05.1.1
GCCCAGTGCCGTCAGCGCCGCGATCGCATAGATCGGCTGGGCGGTCGGTCCCATATGGCCGATGCGCGTCAGCTTTCCCAAGGTCTCGCCGCGCCCCGACGAAAACACCACGCCGTAACGGGCGCGCGCGGCCTGGCGAAGCGCCTTCTCGTCGAAACCTTCGGGCGTGCGGACAGCGGTCGTGGTCGGCGACGCGATGCTGTCGCTGGCAGCCCAGATCGACAGGCCCATCGCGGCAACGCCAGCGCGCATGGCCTTGGCGGTGAGTGCATGGCGCGCCCACACCGCCTCCGGTCCCTCATTGAGGTAGAGGTCGAGCGCGACATCGAGCCCGTTGATCTCCGAGACCGACGGCGTAAATGGAAACGGCTTGTCCCGCGACCACGCATGCTCCCAGTCGACGATGCTCAGCATCGACGCGCGCGGCGCCAGGGGATTGGCCTTCATCTTGGCCCAGGCCCGCTCGCTGACACCCATCATCGTCAGGCCGGGAGGCGCGCCCAGGCATTTGTTCGGGCCGGTGACATAGATATCGGCCTTGCAATCCCCGGGATGCGTCTTCATGCCGCCAAAGGACGAGACGGCATCGACGATGAGATAGCCGCCATGCGCTGAAACCAGCGCACCGATGGCGTCGATCGGATTGATGGTGCCGGACGGCGTGTCGTGGTGGCAGACGGAAACGACGGTGATCTCCGGATGCGCCTTCAGCATTGCCTCGACCTCCTGCGGATCGATCGCCTCGTTATAGGGCACCTCGATCTCGAGCAGATGTGGCGAATAACGCTTCGCCCAATAGCCGAACCCCTTGCCGTAAACGCCTGAGGCAAGGTTGAGCACGACATCGTCCGGCGTGATCAGCGAGGCCGCGGCGGCCTCCAGGCCAAGCACCGGCTCGCCATGCAGGATGACCGGCTTGTTCGACAGCCGCATCGCCTTTTGCGCCTTGTCGACCACACCTTCGTAGAAAAGCTGGAACGCCGGGTCGTAGTCGTAGAGCACCGTGCGCCCGAGGCCGCGCAGCACTTCGGCATAGGCGTTCACCGGCCCCGCGGTCAGGGTGATGACCGGATCGGCATGTTCGAGATAACGCATCGTCTTGGTCTCCGGATTGGCGGGGGTCAGCCGTAGAATTGCGTGCCGGTCCTGTAGGTCTTGAAGTTGTCCATGTCGTGCGAGTACATCAGCTCGGCGCCATGGTCCTCGGCAAGTTTCTTCACCTTGCGCATCGAATTGACGCCCGCCACCGGGTCGATGTGGAAGGCCGCCTGGCACAGCGTTTCAAGGCTCTTCTGCGTATAGGCCGCGTCGATCGTGAACATGATCGGCTTGCGCTTGGGGAACTCGACCAGCAGGCTGTAATGGCCGATCGAATGGCCGGGCGTCGAGATCAGCCGGACGCCCCTGGCAAGCTCGACGTCGCCATCGATGCCTTCAAAGGTCGAGTTCGCCCGTGTCGTTCCCGCAAGCAATTGCCCGGTCGCGCCACGCGCTTCGGCAGCCTCCGCCGAAAAGCTCAGATCGGAATAGCCGAGATGTTCGAAGGGCTGCGGATCGCACGCCTGCGGCACCTCGGTCCGGTGACAGATCTTCTTGGCATGCGGAAAATACTTGTTGCCGCCGCAATGATCGAAGTGGAAATGCGAATTGACGACGACGTCGATGTCCTTCGGTTCGAGGCCGAGCAGCGCCAGGGCGCCGGGGATGGTCTGGTGCTTTTCCTGGATCGGCTTTTCGAACGGCAGCACCTTCATCACGTGATCGTAGTCGTAGCCGGTGTCGATGAGGAACCGGCCCTCGGCATGCTCGATCAGGATCGAATAGACCGGGAAGCGCACTTCGCCGCCAGGGCCGCGATTCCAGAACACATGATAGCCGTCGAGAACGAGCGAGCCGCCATCGAGCAGGTAGACCTTGGTATCCGACATTCTTGCCTCCTTTATTGGCGCGGGTCCCATCCGCGCATGAATTGTCCTCAGCGCGCGCCGCGCTCGTATGGAATGCCGAGCGCCGCCGGCAGGCTCGCGCGCCGGCCGAACAGCACCAGCATGATCATCACCGCCAGGAACGGCAGCATCTGGATGATGTCGGTCGGTATGTTGATCCCGGCCACCTGCATGGCCGTCGTCAGCGACAGGCAGACACCGAACAGCAACGCACCGAACAGCACCCAGATCGGGCGACCGCGCGCCAGCATGGCCAGCACGATGCCGAGAAAGCCCGCGCCATTGGTGATGAACGGAATGAACAGCCCAGCCCCGACATTGGCGAGATAGGCGCCGCCGAGCCCAGCCAGCGCTCCGGTCGTCAACACGGCGATGGTGCGGGTCCGCACGACATCGATGCCGGCGACATCGAGCGCGGCCGGCTTGTCGCCTGCCGCCTGCAAATTGAGGCCGAGTTGCGTGCGCCGATAGAGGTAGCTCATGCCGAAAACCAGCGCGACCGCCAGATAGACGATCAGATGATGCTTGAAGAATGCAGGCCCGATGACCGGGATGTCCGAAAGCAGCGGAATGACGGTCGCATCCGCCGCGGGCAGGCGCGGGTAGCTGCGTGAGAACTGGAAATGGTGGAGCAGTGCCGTCAGGCCCTCGAGCCCCAAGGTCAGCGCGATGCCGATGACGATCTGGTTCAGCCCGATGCGCACGCAAAGCAGCGCCATGACAAGCGCCACCGCAGCACCCCCGGCGGCACCGGTGAGAAAACCCAGCCACAGCGACCCGGAATAGAAAGCGCCGACAAAGCCGAGATAGGCGCCGGCCAGCATCATGCCTTCGATGCCGATATTGAGCACGCCCGCCTTCTCGGAGATCTGCTCGCCGAGCCCGGCAAGCAGCAGCGGGATCGCCGCGGTGACGGCGCCGAACAGGAGCGCGCTGAGAAAGACTTCGCTGAACAGCCCGGTCATGCCTAGGCCCTCCGCGACTGGTTGTATCGGTGATCGAAATATTCGGCGAGCGCGAGCACGATCAGCACGATGGAAACCAGCACCAGAGTGAAATGATTGGGCACGCCGAGCCGGCGCGCCGCGCTCTCGCCGCCGATCGAAAGCACCGAGAGCAGGAACACGAAGCCGATTGCCGCAAAGCCGTTCATGCGGGCGAGAAACACGGCGGGAATCACGGCAAGCCCATAGGCGGGATTCCAGTCGGCGCGGACATTGCCCTGGACGCCGATGATGTCGACGGCGCCGGCAAGCCCGGCCAGCCCGGCCGAAATGGCGAAGACGGCGACGGTCAGGCCGGGGACACCGAGTCCCGAGTGAACCGCCGCGCGTGGATTGGCGCCGACGATCCTCAGCTTCAGCCCGAACGCCGTGCGCGTCATCACCAGATGCACGATGACGATCGCCGCCAGCCCAAGCAGCAAGCCGCTGGTGATGGTCGTTTCGAACAGGCGCGGCAACCGGTCTTCCACCGGCAGCGTACGGGTCTGCGGCACGGTCGTGTTGGGGTCGCGAAACGCCAGCTTGACCAGCACATTGGCGAGCGAGGTGCCGAGGAACGTCATCATCAGCGTGGTGATGATCTCGTTGACGCCCTGATAGGCACGCAGCAGGGCCGGCACCAGCGACCAGATCATCGCCACCACCATGGCGATGAGGAACGAGCAGACCAGCGCCAGCCAGGCTGGCATGACCTGCACGAACATAGGAGCGCTGGCCGCCGCCGTCACCGCGCCGAGCAGGAACTGGCCGTCGCCGCCGAGATTCCACATGCCGGCGCGAAAGGCCACGATCAGGCCGGCGGCAAGAAACAGCAGCGGCGCCATGCGCGTCAGCGTCTGCTGGATGCCGAGCGGCGAGAACAGTCCTTTCTCCAGCACGAAGCCGTAGTAGGCGAGCGGGTCGACGCCGACCGCAAGCAGGATACAGCCGGCTATGACGAGAGCGATGAGGATCGGGCCGAGCGTCATCAGCAGCCGATGCGCGATGTCGCGGCGCGTCCTTGCCCCGCTCGTGGCATCGAGTGCGGTGGCACTGACCGTGGGTGCGGTGTCGATGCTCATGCGGCAAGTCCGATCATCAGGCGACCGACCTTGGTGCGGGCATCGTCGGCATTCTCGACGGTGCCGACCAAAGCTCCGTCGGCGATGACGGCGATGCGGTCGCACATGCCAAGCAATTCCTCGAGGTCGGTGGAGATCAGCAGCACCGCAAGGCCACGCGCCGCCGTGTCGCGAATGCGCTGGCGCGACGCCAAAGTGTTGGCGAGATCGAGCCCGTAGGTCGGCTTGTTGAAGATCACCACCTTGGCGCCCTCAGCCAGTTCCCGTGCCAGAAGCACCTTCTGGATGTTGCCGCCGGACAGCCGCGCGACAGGCGTCTTCAGGCTCGGCGTACGCACGTCATATTCGCGCGCGAGCTGGGCGGCGCGCTTGTCGATCTCCGCGCGCTGCTCGACGCCGTTGCGCCAGAACGGGGCCGCGCCGACCTGCTTGAGGAAGAAGTTGATCGAGACCGGGAAGGTTCCGACAGTGCCCTCGCCCAGCCGGTCGTCGGTCAGGTAGCGAAGGCCGCGCCGGCGGCGCTCGCCGACGCTCAGCGTCTCGATGGCGGCGCCGTCCAGCCGTATCGAGCCGCCGGCAGCTGTACGCTGGCCGGCCAGCGCTTCCGCCAGTTGCTTCTGGCCGTTGCCGTCGATGCCGGCAATGCCCAGGATCTCGCCCGGGCGGATGTCGAAGGAGATCGACGACAGGCCCGGCGCATTGTCCGTCGGCGCGACCGCCAGATCTGCGACCTGAAGCAGCGGGGCCGCTTCTGCTCGGGCAGTGCGGACCGGACGCTCGACGGCTTCCGGATCATCCTTCTGCTTGCCGAACATCAATTCCACGATCTCCGAGACGATCTCCTGTTCGCCCAGCGCGCGAAACCGCTCGGGCGGGATCTCGCCGACCTTGCGGCCGAGCTTCAGCACCGAGATGCGATCGCCGAAGGCAGCCGCCTCCTTGAGCTTGTGGGTGATGAAGACGATCGCCAGGCCCTGCTCGACAAGGCGGCGCATCAGTGCGCCGAGTTCGTCGATGCCTTTCGGCGTCAGCATGGAGGTGGACTCGTCAAGGATGAGCAGCCGGCTGTTGCGCAGCATCGCGCGCAGAATCTCGACCTGCTGCTGCTCGCCGAGCGACAACTCCGATACCTTGGCTTGAAGCTTGACGGTGATGCCGAGCGTGCCGGTGATCTCGGCGACGCGCGCCGCCAGTTCCTCGGTCCTGGGGCGCTGCCACCACGGCCCGCCAAGCAGGAGATTTTCCGCCACCGTCAGCGTCGGCACCAGCATCATGTGCTGGAATACAGTGCCGATGCCGAGTGTCAGCGCATGGCGCGGCGAGGTGATCGGCGTCGGTTTGCCGTCGACCAGTATGCGTCCTTCGTCCGGCTGCTGCAGGCCGGACAACATGCCGATCAGTGTCGATTTTCCAGCGCCGTTCTCGCCCAATAGCACATGCACTTCGCCCGGGCGGATCGACAGGTCGACGCTGTCATTGGCAACGATGCCGGGGAACCGTTTGGTCACGCCTTCAAGCGCGACGATGTCGCGCCCTGCAACGGACGATGAAGAAAAACCGCTCATGAAAGCCCAGCACCAAAAAAACGGGAATCGTCCGGAGGGGTGAACGGATCACCCCTCCGGCAGCCGGCCGTGATCGCCTTACTGGGCGACGCTGGTCATCAATGCCCTGACGGCGGCCGCGTCATAGACCGGCTCAACCTTGATCTTGCCGGAAATGACGTCCTCGCGCAGCGCCTGGATTTCCGTCCAGGCATTGTCCGGGATCGCAGCGGTCTTCAGCAGCTTGACCGAGTCGTCCTTGAGGCCGATCGTATAGTGTTTGGTGCCGAACGTGTCGGCCTTCAGGTCGGCAATCATCGCCGCATAGACCGGCTCGATGTTCCACACCACCGACGACAGCAGGAAGCCCTTGTCGATCGGTGACTTGTCGCCGATGACGTCGATGAAATAGACCTTGCCGCCATCGGCTGCCTTGGTCGTCTCGACCGCCTGCAGCATGCCGAAGCTCGAACCGTTGCCTTGGCCGAAGATGATGTCGGCACCCGATGCGATCACGCTTTCGGTGACGCGCTTGCCGCCGGCCGCGTCGCTGTAGGCGGCAGGGCCGATCACCGCATAGGTGATCTTGACGTCAGGGTTTTCCGCCTTCACGCCTTGTGCGAACGCCGCCGACTGCGAATTCCACGATGGCGGTTCGCCCGAGACGACGATGCCGACCGACTTGGAACGCGACACCTTGGCGGCGAGACGGCCGGCCAGATAGGCACCCTCGTGGCCGCTCAGCGTATAGTCGGCGACGAGGCCCTTCTCCAAGCCGGCTGGCGTGTCGACGATCGCCACCGGAACTTTCAGTTCCTTGGCGATTTCGGGCGCCGAGGTGTTGTAGCCGCTGGCATGCGCGATCAACAGGCTGGCGCCGTCGGAGGCAAGTTCCCGCAAGGTCGGACGAACGTCGCCATAGCCGAGGCCCTGGGCCACGACCACTTCGACGCCGGCGGCCTTGCCCGCCGCCTTGGCGGCGTCGATGCCTTGCTGGTTCCAGCCATAGTCCGTGCCTTCTTCGGGCGTCAGGATGGCGATCGACTTGACCTCGCCGGCAAGCGCGCCGCTCATCAAGACACCGGTCAATATAGCTGCACTTACACTGCTCTTAAGAAACTTTAACATGTTACCCTCTCTGTTGTTTTACCAATCAATATTCTTATTGTTATTGCGCAAAAGCGAGATAGACTGCCTAGGAAAAATTACATTATGGAGCTCAGGCAAAGTGAAGATCCGTTATGGCCTTCCGGTGATGCTGGCGTTGTCGTCCTTCGCCAACGCGGTTGAGTTGCACCATGTCACCGTCCGCACCGGCACTGACGGGCTCGACATGGTTCCGTTGACGATTTCGAATGCGGGCAGCGAAAGCCTCTCCTGCAACGCCGACTTCGCCCACTGGTATTCAGCCGGGATCGCAACGGTCGAGCCGGGCAAGAAGACCCGCGTCGAGCTCTGGTTCGATGCGAAGACCGGCACGTTCACGATCCTCAACGACAAACGCGAGAACCTGCCCGTCGAGCGGCTGTGGTGCGGTCTGGCGAGCCGCGCATATGCCACCCGCGTGCAGGTCACGCTCGACCGCACCGATGCGGCGAAAGGCGAGCGTGATGTGTCCTGCGGCATCGCGCGGGACAGCCTGGTCTGCCGGTAGGCGGTCATCGGGCTTTCCGTTCGAACACCGCGCGCCCCTTATTCTTTTGCCAGGAATGCGTCGGTGAAGACGTCGTCCGCCGACAGAGCCGTCTTGAGCACCCCCTGGTCCGTCAGCGTCTTCAGGGTCTCCTCCCACTGCGTCTTCGTCATCCAGCCAAGACCGTGTTCCTTTGTGTCGGGGCTGCTGAACGTCGAGGCGATGTCGGCGTTGATCTGCGCCAGCAGTACATCCTTTTTCTCCGCATAGCCGGGCGCGGCCTTGGCCGTGATCTCGGCGGCCTCTTCCGGATGAGCCACGACATAGTCGAAGGCCTCCCTGTATGCCTTGACGAAGCGGCGTACGACGTCCGGCTTGTCCTTGATCATCGCCTGCGAGGTGAACAGGCCCGAGCCATAGGCTTTCCACCCATGGTCCGCCCCCATCATGATGCTGAGCGAGCCGGGGCCTCCGGCCTTCGCTTCCAGCTCGGGAACCTCCGCATCGATATAGCCGACGACCGTCTGAACCCGGCCAAGCAGCAAATAGCTTTCATAGGGAGGCGAGACGCTGTTCAGCGTCATGTCCTTTTCGGTCAGGCCGTTGGCGGCCAGGAAACCCTTGAAGAAGATGTAGGTGGAGCCGGCCGGATGAATGCCGATGGTCAGTCCCTTGAGGTCGGACGGCTTGGTGAGCTTCAGCGTCTTGGCCAGCGAAATGATCCCCAGCGGCGAGTGCTGGTTGACAGCCGCCAGCGCCACGACCGGGACATTCTGCGACCGTGCGACGGCAAGCGTGGGAAGATCGCCGAACCCGAAATCCGCGTTCTCATTACCCACCAGCCGCATCGCGTCCGGCGAGCCGGACCCCTTGCGGATCTCGGCCACATCGATGTCGTTCTTGGCGAAGAAGCCCTTTTCCTTGCCGACGAAGAACATGGCGTGATTGCCGCGCACCACCCAGTCGAGCTGGACGTTGACCTTGTCGGCCGCCAGAGCCGCGCTGGAGAAGCCGAGTGCGCCGACAAAAGCTGCCAAGGTAGCTGCCTTGATAAGTGACCGTCTCAGCATGTTTTGTTCCCCTTTATGAATTTGGTTGATCGAGTGGGCCTAGGACTGGCTGAATTTCGGCGCCCACGGCACCACGATGCGTTCGAGGATTTCGGCGGCGTAGTAGAAGGCGATGCCAAGCACGGAAACGAGCAGCAGCGCTGCGAAGACCAGCGCCGTGTCGAGCTGGGTCGAAGCGAACTGGATGACGTAGCCGAGACCGTCCGACGCCCCGGCAAATTCGCCGACGATGGCGCCGATCACGCTCAACGTGGCGGCGATCTTGGTTCCGGCCATAAGGTTCGGCAGCGAGTGCGGAACGCGGATCCTGAACAGGATCTGCGTCTGGCTGGCCCCGACCGAATTCATCAGCGACAGCAGCGAGCGATCGACCGATTGCATGCCGGCCAGCATGGAGAGCGTCACCGGGAAGAACGCAATGACCAGGATGAGGCCGATCTTGGGCGCCAGCCCATAGCCGAACCAGAGGATGAAGATCGGCGCCAGCGCGACTTTCGGCACGTTCTGGAACAGCACCACCAGCGGATACAGCGCGCGTCCCAACCAATCGAAGCGCACGATGACCAGCGCAATGGCAATGCCGACCACGACCGAGACCAGGAAGCCGAACAGGATCTCGCCCGCCGTCACCAGCGTCGCCTGCATCAGCGTGCCCCATTGCGCGACCAGCGACTTCGCGATCTCGGAAGGGGCGGGAATGATGAAAGCGGATATGGCAAAGATCCGCACGGCCGCTTCCCACAGCACGATCGTCACCAGCAGGAGGATGACCGCCGGCAGCCAACTGCCGGTCGCCGCACTCCAGCTGGAGGCGAGGCGCGGCTCGGAAAGGTCCGTGATGGGTTGGTCGCTCAAGACGCGCCTCCCGGTTGATGGCTGGAGCGCAGCATCGTTCGCAACTGGACCACCAGCCTGACGAACTCCGGATCTTCGGTGACCGACAGGTCGCGCGGATAAGGCAGCGCAATGTCGAGGCTCTCGGTGATCCGCCCCGGCTTGATCCCTAGCACGTGAACATGGCGCGACAGATGGATGGCCTCGTCGATGGAATGGGTGACGAGCACGATCGT
>NZ_RZQI01001521.1:0-678 GCF_003998335.1 Mesorhizobium sp. M7A.F.Ca.CA.002.05.1.1
GATAGGCACGCGCCCGACCTGGGCGGCGATCTCGACCCATGACGGCGAGGAAGTGGTCGCGGCTGAAGTCCACGCGACGCTGCACAAACGCCACCATGGTCTTCTGACGATCGTCGTTCCGCGTCATCCCGATCGCGGCGAGGCGCTTGCGGCGCAGATTTCCGGCATGGGCCTGAAGGTCGCGCGGCGAAGCAAGGGCGACAGGATAGCCGCCGACACGGATATATTGCTCGGCGACACGATCGGCGAGATGGGACTCTATCTCCGGCTGACCGAAATCGCCTTCGTCGGCCGCTCGCTGACCTCCGAGGGTGGCCAGAACCCGCTGGAACCGGCCATGCTCGACACCGCGGTTCTCGCCGGGCGCAATGTTCAGAATTTTCGCGAGGCCTACCAGCGTCTCCTCGACAGCGGCGGCGCCAAGCTGGTGCGCGATCGCGACATGCTGGCCGGCGCCGTCAATTTCCTCCTGACCAACGAAGTGGCGCGCCACGAGATGATGGCGGCGGGTGTGGCGACCGTCGACGAGATGCGTGGCGCGCTGGCGCGCACGCTGAAATCGCTTGAGCCCTATATCCAGCCGCTGGTCGTCAAGTCGCGCCTGAAGGGCGCGAACGGTCGCTAGCGTGGCCTCTGAAGCACCACCATTCTGGTGGGAAGAGCCGGACTGGCGGGGGC
>NZ_RZQI01001522.1:0-677 GCF_003998335.1 Mesorhizobium sp. M7A.F.Ca.CA.002.05.1.1
GTCCCTCGGCAGCGGCAACTGGGCTTGCGTCGGCTACCAGCGGGCGAACGGCGGCCCGGTGACCATCCCCGCCGGTACCTCCATATCCGGGCCGGCTCTGGTGCTTGAACAGAGCACAACACCGGCTCCGACGACCGAAGGGCGGATCCAGTGGGACACCGACGACAATGTGATTGCTGTTGGCGATGGAGCGGCAACGCAGATATTCGCGCCTCTGCCAGCATCGACCGCCGCTGGCGACATCCTTTATCTGAGTGGGGCAAAGGCTCCAGCCAGGCTCGCAAAGGGCACGGCAGGGCAGACCTTGCGCATGAACGCCGCCGCTACGGCGCCCGAATGGGGTGGCGGCGCACCCGATGCCATCATGGAAGACCAGAAGGCGTCAGGCATCAACGGCGGCACCTTCACTTCGGGCGCATGGCGTACCCGAGACCTGAACACCGAAGTCCGCGATCCCTACGGGCTGATTTCCCTAGCCTCGAACCAGTTCACGCCGACCGTCGCGGGTTGGGTAGAATGGAGTGCGCCGGCTTGTAAAATTGGCGTTCATCAATCCCGGCTGTTCAATGTCACTGATGGCGTAGAAGTCACCGCAGGCACCAGTGAGCAGACCGACAACGGCAACGACTTCACGCAAACCAGAAGTATCGGCGGTGCGCCGGGCGTTGCCGGGAAAA
>NZ_RZQI01001523.1:0-676 GCF_003998335.1 Mesorhizobium sp. M7A.F.Ca.CA.002.05.1.1
AACAAGGCGTCGACAAGATTGCTGCCGATGCAAACATTTTCCGTGCACAGATCGCCGCTCTCGAAAGCCGAAAGAACATCCTGGATGCGGTCATGGCCGACACCGCCAGCCGGCTTTCCGGCTTGCGGGCTCTCGAGCCGCAGGTCAGCCTGCTGACCCAGCGATATAACGAACTCCTTGGTCGACAACAGGATTTGACGCGGCGTATCGGAGTTCCCTCGGCTGGAATTTCGATCCTGTCTGCGGCTTGGCCGCCGACTATCCCGCAGACATTGCCAGCCATCTTCCTGGTTCCCCCCGGGATGATCCTATTCGCTATCCTTGGGGCGATGTACGTCACGATGCGCAATCATTTTGACCGGACTTTCCGTGGCGAGGCCGAAGCGGAAGCGGTGCTCAAGGTTCCATGTATGGGGCAGATCCCCGAAGCATGCGGAATGCATGCCAAACAACTGCGAAACCTCGTGCTGGGGGAGCGCAGGTCCGCATATAGCCGCGCCGTGACGTCGTTGCTGATCGCGGCGGCACCAAATGCGCTAAGGGCTCGTTCGTCGTACACGGCGCTTGTCACCTCCAGTATGCCGCAGGATGGCGGGACCGAGCTCGCGTGGAGCCTGGCGCTCGCCGGCACGCGACTGGGCGGTCGAGTCCTGTTGGTCGATCTTGAACGCAAGGG
>NZ_RZQI01001524.1:0-673 GCF_003998335.1 Mesorhizobium sp. M7A.F.Ca.CA.002.05.1.1
TCGTTGCGCAGCGGCACGAACTCCCTGCTGTAATTGACCTCGGCCGCGACATTGTAGGCGGCAGCGGTGCCCTGCGTAATGATGCGCATCTGCCGCTCGATCTCGGCGCTGACCTCGGGGCGGAAGCTGCGCGCATCGCCGAGGATGCGGGCAAGGCCGGGCAGAGCGTTGCGGGTGCCGTCGGTGATCAGCTCGGTCACCGAAACCACCGATATGTCGGCCGGGCTCAGCCGGCGCGAGACGATGGTCTGCAGATTGGTGACCAGCGCGCAGGCGGCGACCAGCGTCTCATTGCCCGCATGCGGCCGCGCGGCATGGCCGCCGAGCCCTTTGAGCACGATCTCGAAGATATCCTCGGCCGACATTATGGGGCCGGCACGGGTCTCGAAATGCCCGATCGGCAAGCCGGGCATATTGTGCAGGCCGAAGATCTCGTCGAAGGGAAAGCGCTGCATCAGCCCATCGTCGAGCATGGCGAGTGCGCCCCTGCCCCATTCCTCGGCCGGCTGAAAGACGAAGCGCACGGTGCCGTCGAAACCGCCCTCACCTGCCAGCAGCTTTGCCGCGCCGAGCAGCATGGTGGTGTGGCCGTCATGGCCGCAGGCATGCATGATGCCAGGATTGCCGGACCGGTAGGGTGCGTCCGATTGTTCTGATATGCGCAGTGCATCCA
>NZ_RZQI01001525.1:0-672 GCF_003998335.1 Mesorhizobium sp. M7A.F.Ca.CA.002.05.1.1
TGCCGGGACCGCGCGCGCCCGAAAAAGTGTCGCCAAAAATCTGGCTGAAGATGTCGCTGTTGCCGTCGAACGGATCGCCACCCGGTCGGCCGGAGCGGAATTCGAACCGCGAACCGCCCGGACCCTGTTGCCGACGAAAGCCGCCAAAGGGATCGCCGCCACCGGCAGCGCCTTCAAAGCCCTGGAATCGCGGCTTGCCGTCGGCGTCGATCTCGCCGCGATCGAAAGCGGCGCGATTCTTTTCGTCGCCGACGATCTCGTAGGCCTGGTTGGCCGCGGCAAAACGGTCCTTCGCCTTGGGATCATTCGGATTCTGGTCCGGATGATGCTTCTTGGCGAGTTTCCGATACGCCGACTTTATGTCCTTGGCCGATGCGTTCCTGGCAACGCCCAGCACCTCATAGGGGTCGCGCATGTGCTTACTGCCCTGGAGTAGAGTTGAGTCTCTTGTGCCACCTATATGCGCTCGCATAGGAAGAAATTCCAGTGCTGGAGCAGCATATCAGACGCGGAAAATCAGAGCGCCTTGAAGTCCTGCATGCGCCAGCCGCCGGCGCTGGCCAGGCACAGTTCGCCTTCGAACATGGCAACGCCGTCAAAGCTTTCGCGCGAGGCCTTGAAGCGGCGGCAGGTCTGGCCGTTGTCCTTCAATTCCGCCAGATCGGTGATGGA
>NZ_RZQI01001526.1:0-670 GCF_003998335.1 Mesorhizobium sp. M7A.F.Ca.CA.002.05.1.1
CCTCCCTGGCCGTCGGCGCGATCGTGCTGGAGATCGCCGAGTTCCTGGAGGCAGCGAGCGAGACAAATCCGGACTTCACCAAGGCTGAGTTCATAGACAGCGACTGGCCGGGAAAGATCGCGCCGACGGCCAGGGAGGCGCGGACGCTGTTCCTCCGGCGCGGCCTGTTTTCGGAGAAGGTCGAGGAGCTTGAGCCCGGCCAGCCGGCGGCCATTACAGTGGGGCACTAATTCACTTTTAGGTCATGCAACTGTACCAATTTGGCAACAGAGCCTCATCAATAACGTTTTGGCCATCATTTTGCCCGAAAGTGTCTCATTCTTGCCGCAGCCTGGGGGCGGGCATGGAAGTGAGAGGGTTACCTGTTGATTGCCACGCGATGGAAGACGCCGCTGTTGCTCGGCGCCGTCATTTCACCCCTGTTTTTGGCTGCCTGCAGCCAGACCACGTCACACGGCATGTCCGTCGCCAGCCTGACCGACGCCATCACGCCGGGTTTCCTGAGCTCACGGGCCTACAGCCATACGCCGAAGGACAAGGAATGCCTGGAACGGGCGATGTTCTTCGAGTCCAACCGCTCGAGCCGCGACGGCATGATCGCGGTCGGCACGGTGGTGATGAACCGGCTGCGCTCCGGCAAGCACGGCAGCACCATCTGCCAGGTGGTGGG
>NZ_RZQI01001527.1:0-665 GCF_003998335.1 Mesorhizobium sp. M7A.F.Ca.CA.002.05.1.1
GCTGGATGTGGCTTGGCCAATACGGTCCATGGCCTCGACCAGGCAGGCTTTTCCGCCTACGGGATCGACTTCGCGCAGAAGACCGTGGGGATGGTGAATCGTGCCGCGCCCCATTTGCAAGTGACCGTGGGGGATGTTCGAGCAACGGGCTTCGCGGACGAATTCTTCGATGGGGTGTGGTCTCTGGGGGTGATCGAGCACTTCTTCGACGGTTACGATGAGATCGCATTGGAGATGAAGCGCATCATCCGGTCAGGAGGAGTTGCCTTCGTGACAGTGCCGAGCATTTCTCCTCTCCGACGGCTGAAGATCAGAATGGGTCTCTATCCCAGGTTTCCAGGTGAACAGGCCGGATTTTACCAGTTCGTTCTTGAGCCGTCTTCGATTGTTTCCAGTTTCGAACAGCACGGCTTCAAGCTTCTGGAATCACAGCCGAGGGGAGGCTTCAAGGGGCTGAAGGACGAGACATTTTTCTCCAAGCCGATGCAGGCCTGGTACGACAGCAAGAATGGAATCCTGAGAGGCTTGCGTGCTGCTGTGGACCGGTTGCTCGGCCCATTTTCGCATCATACGCGGCTCTACGTCTTCCACAGGATATAGCGCGGATGTCAAATCCGAGTGGGCGCAGATCGCCAAACGAAACCGGTGGTGAAGCAGTGTCGATA
>NZ_RZQI01001528.1:0-665 GCF_003998335.1 Mesorhizobium sp. M7A.F.Ca.CA.002.05.1.1
GTTCCGATGACCGCGCCCGGCTTCGACTGGACCGGCTACTATGCCGGCATGCAAGCCGGCTATGGCTGGGGTCGGTCCGACATATCAGGAACAGAGGGCGAGCCGTTTTCGGCCACACCCGATGTTGACGGCGGTTTTGTCGGCGGCCATGTCGCCGGACTGTGGCAATTCGACCAGGCGGTGCTGGGCGCCGAGGCGGAACTCAACTATTCCTCGGTCCGCGGCACGACGGTATCGGCCTTCGGAAGCACATTCGGCACCGACATCAAGTGGTTCGGGTCGGTCAACGCCAAGGCGGGCTACGCCATGGACCGCTTGCTGGTCTATGGCATTGGCGGCGTCGCCTTTGCCGGCATCGAAACATCGCAAGTCGCGGGTCCGGCGTTCGACAGCACGCGCACGAATGTCGGCTGGACCGTGGGTGCCGGCGTCGACTACGCGTTGACCGACAAGTTCGTCGTCGGCGCACAGTATCGCTACTATGATTTCGGCTCCGAGCACTACGACGTAGCGGAACCCTTCAACGATCGCGATCAGAACGTGAAGCTCAACACGGTAGGCATCAATTTGAGCTACAAGTTCTGAGCAGGGCCACAATCGCGACGCTGCCGGACCAGGCAACCACTCAAAGGGCTCTTTCATGGAAGAGCGGCCGGCGCTCCCAG
>NZ_RZQI01001529.1:0-665 GCF_003998335.1 Mesorhizobium sp. M7A.F.Ca.CA.002.05.1.1
ACATGACCGACTTCCTCTGCCGGCAGTTCGACGCCTTCTTCATGAAACCGCTCGGCCTCGACAAGCACCCGGAGTTGATCAAGGACTATTTCGGCAACTACGAGAAGCTGATCTATCTGGCCCAGACCAATGATCCGGAACTCGACAAGGTCGCCGAAAAGGCAGCCAGAATGCTTGGTCTCGTCTATGAACGCCGCGCAACCGGCTATGGCGACCTGACGGCCGGAATGGCGCAGGCGGCAGCACACGCCTGAAGCAATTCCTGACCCCGCCATGCTCTAACCCTGGGTGACAGGCCGCCGAGAACGGGTAAGTTGTGCGCCACAAGGCAACAGGCCCTCCAGCCATTCGAACGTGGAAACACACTGATGACCCCTCGCCTCTTGATAGCCGCACTCGGTCTCCTCTGTTTCGCCCTGCCCGCTCATGCCGATGGCGAGGTACAGAAACTCATCACCCCGGCCGACAAGAAGCGGCTCGACAATTATGGCGAGACGCGCAAGGCGGCGCTTGCCGAGGCGAAAGCTGGAGATGCGGCCGAGGTCAAGCAACTCGACGCCTTGCTGGCAAAACCGCTGGTGGCCTTTTCCGACAAGGACCTGACCGGCAGTTGGCGGTGCCGCACCATCAAGGCCGGCGGGTCTTTGCCGCTCGTCATCTATGGC
>NZ_RZQI01001530.1:0-664 GCF_003998335.1 Mesorhizobium sp. M7A.F.Ca.CA.002.05.1.1
GATGAAACTGGCGCCGCGCCCGGTTGTGTTCTGAATTGTGCCGCCCGAGCCGGCGGTGGTGCCGACACCTGTAACGGTCAATCCACCCGAGCCCGTATTGTTGAGCACGATGCCGTTGATGCCGCCATTCGCCGAAATGCTCTGGAAATTCAGCCCGCTGGCGCCGATATTCGTGTTGACGACGTTGAGCGCCGTGCCTGTGCCGGAGGTGATCGTGTTGCCGGTGCCCTGCACCGTCACCGTGCCGCCGCCGGTCGCGTTGAAGCCGTCGCCGCTCGTTGTGTTGATAACCAGCCCGCCATTGGTGAAGTTGATGGCGGCGCCGGGGTTGCTGGTCATGATGACGGCGGCGTTGACGCCGGTCGAGAGCGTCTTGACCGCGCCGCCGAAGTTGATCGTGCCGCCGGCGTTGCTGAGCACGGCAATGCCCAGCCCGCCGTCGTTGCGAGTGATCGTGCTGGCGCTGTCGAAATTGACCGAGCCGCCGGCCATGCCGCGGATGTTGGCGACATTGCCGCCAGGGTTGGTGATGTCGACATTGTTCAGGTTGACGACCGCGCTGACGTCGTCATTGCCTGGCGTGCCCTGGTCGCCATCGACGACGAAGGCATTGTTCGCAGCCCCCGCGTCGGTCTGGATGGCGACATTGTTGAAAGTGTAGGTG
>NZ_RZQI01000152.1:0-9309 GCF_003998335.1 Mesorhizobium sp. M7A.F.Ca.CA.002.05.1.1
CCTCGGCGCCGCCTTTCGTAAATATCCGCCCGGGTGCGGCCTCCATCAGTGCGACGTCTTCGCGGCCGCTGCCGGCAACGAAGAAGGGCTCGGCCATGCATGCAGCCAGCAGCCGCCTCGCGGCCTTGGCTCGCTCGGGACCAAAACCTGATGTCGTGGCCATGCGGGCAAAGCCGAGCGCGAAGCTCCTGAGCGGCACCGCATAGGTTGGGATCGAACAGCCATCGATGGCCCGCTGGTCCTCACCATGGACAGCGCCCGTCACCGATTGCATGGCGTCGCGCACCATTTCCTGCAGGCCATGTCCCGGCTTGACATAGCCGCGATGCGCAATGCCGGCGTGGACGCAGGTGCAGAGGAAGCCGGAATGCTTGCCGGAACAATTGTTGTGCAACGCGTTCGGTGAACCGCCGGCGCGGGCGAGCGCAATCTCGGCGTCATGGTTGGACGGCCAATGTGTGCCGCATTCGAGTGCTGATCCGTCCAGCCCGGCCTTGGCCAGCATGGATCGCGCAAGATCGACATGGGCCGGCTCGCCCGAGTGGGACGCACAGGCGAGCGCCAGTTCGCGGTTGCCGAAGCCATAGGCATCGGCCGCACCGCTTTCGACCAGCGGCAGTGCCTGGATCGCCTTGACCGCCGAGCGCGGAAACACCGACTTGGCTGTGTCGCCGATCTCCCAGACGGGCTTGCCATCGCCATCGAAGACCGCGACTGAGCCGCGATGCGCGCTCTCGACGATCGCGCCGCGCAACACTTCGATCAGAACCGGATTTGTCATGAACCCTCCCGTAAATGCGGGCGGTTTACCTGATCCGGTCGAGAATGGAAACGTAGTTTGCGACCGCCGCACCGCCCATATTGAAGATGCCGCCAAGCTTGGCGCCCGGCACCTGGATGCCGCCGGCCTCGCCGACAAGCTGCATGGCGGTCAAGACATGCATCGACACGCCCGTGGCGCCGATCGGATGGCCCTTGGCCTTCAGCCCGCCGGATGGATTGACCGGCAGGCGGCCATCCCTGGCCGTTGTGCCGTCCAGCGCAAGCTTTGCCCCCTCTCCCGGCTTGGCAAGACCCATCGCCTCGTATTCGATCAGTTCGGCAATGGTGAAGCAGTCATGCGTCTCGACGAAGGACAGATCGTCGAGCGTCACGCCGGCTGATTTCAACGCCCGGTTCCAGGCCTGTTCGCACCCTTCGAAGGTCAGGATGTCGCGCTTCGACATCGGCAGGAAATCCTGCACATGCTCGTTGGCGCGGAAGGCAACGGCACGGCGCATCTTCAGCGCCGTGGCGGTGTCGGCAAGGATAAGGGCGGCGGCGCCGTCGGAGACCAGCGAGCAGTCGGTGCGCTTCAGTGGGCCGGCAACGAACGGGTTCTTCTCGCTCTCCTGGCGGCAGAACTCGTAGCCGAAATCCTTGCGCATCTGTGCATAGGGGTTGTCGACGCCGTTCTTGTGGTTCTTGGCGGCAATCATGGCCAGCGCATCCGACTGGTCGCCGTAGCGCTGAAAATAGGCCTGCGCGATCTTGCCGAAGACGCCGGCGAAACCCGCCGGTGTCTCGCCGTCCTCGGGCAGATAGGACGCCTTGAGCAGGTTCTTGCCGATCTCCGGCCCCGGCGTCGTCGTCATCTGCTCGGCGCCGACCACCAGCACGATGCGGGCGGCATTGGCGTCGATGGCGCGGATGCCCTGACGGACCGCGGCCGATCCGGTGGCGCAAGCGTTCTCGACGCGCGTCGCCGGCTTGAAGCGCAGCCGGTCGTCGGCCTGAAGCACCAGGCTGGCGGTAAAATCCTGCGCCGAAAAGCCGGCGTTGAAATGTCCGAGCACGATCTCGTCGACCTCGTCGGGACCGATGCCGGCATGGTCGAGCGCGTCGGTTGCCACCTTGACGATCAGATTTTCTAGCGTTTCGCCCTCGAGCTTGCCGAAGCGCGAATGCGCCCAGCCAACGATGCATGCGGTCATGGCGGTCTCCATCCTTGGCGCCAGCCTAACATGTGGGCTCACGGCGCATTTCGCCTTTATTGTTCAAATATAAACAATCTTGCCCACTTCGTGAAGGGCGGGAGGCGGACAATCGCTTGGTACAGCCAAGATCGCGGTCGATTTTTTTGTTGATTGACGCGTCAATAAAAAATAATCCTGTTTTCTCAAAGGATCATCGCGAGATGCCGAAAGTCGGAATGGAACCGCTGCGCCGCAAGGCGCTGATCGACGCGACGATCTCGGCGATCGGCGAGCGCGGCTCGCTCGACGTCACCATGTCCGAGATCGCCGGACGCGCCGGGGTTTCGTCGGCTCTTGCCCATCACTATTTCGGCGCCAAGGACGAGTTGTTGCTGGCGACGATGCGGCACATCCTGGCCGAACTGACCATCGACATGCGACGCGCCCTTCAATCGGCTGGTACCGCGCGCCAGCGCGTTTCGGCGGTGGTCACCGTCAACTTCTCCGACATCCAGTTCCAGCCGGAAACCATCGCCGCCTGGCTCGCCTTCTATGTCGAGGCGCAGAAATCATCGGCCTTGCGCCGGCTGCTCAGGGTCTATGCGCGGCGGCTGCACTCGAACCTGATGAGCGGGCTTGTCGGCATCCTGCCCAGGGCCGAGGCCGACCGCGCCGCCGAAGCGACCGCGGCGATGATCGACGGGCTCTACATCAGGCGGGCGCTGAAAGACGGCGTGCCTGATGCCGCGACCGCAATCGCGCTGGTCGAGGACTATCTCGAAACAAAACTCGGCGAGCGGCGCAAACAGTGACAACGAAGCGACCCAATTTTCTGATCGTCATGGTCGACCAGCTCAACGGAACCTTGTTTCCGGACGGCCCGGCGGATTTTCTGCACACACCGCATCTGAAAGCGTTGGCTGCGCGATCGGCGCGCTTTGCCAACAACTACACGGCCTCGCCGCTCTGCGCACCAGGCCGTGCCTCGTTCATGAGCGGGCAATTGCCGTCGCGCACCGGCGTCTACGACAATGCCGCCGAATTCGCCTCGTCGATCCCGACCTTCGCCCATCATCTGCGCGCTGCCGGCTACTACACCTGCCTGTCGGGCAAGATGCATTTCGTCGGGCCGGACCAACTGCACGGTTTCGAGGAACGGCTGACGACCGACATCTACCCTGCCGATTTCGGCTGGACGCCGGACTACCGCAAGCCCGGCGAGCGTATCGATTGGTGGTATCACAATCTGGGCTCGGTGACCGGCGCCGGCGTTGCCGAGATCACCAACCAGATGGAGTATGACGACGAGGTCGTGTTCCTAGCCACACAGAAGCTCTATCAGCTTTCGCGCGAACAGGACGATGCGAGCCATCGGCCATGGTGCCTCACCGTCTCGCTGTCGCACCCGCATGATCCCTATGTCGCGCGCAAGCAGTATTGGGATCTCTATGAGCATTGCCAGGCGTTGAACCCGGAAACCGGGTTCATCGCGCATGACGAGCAGGATGCGCATTCCCGGCGGCTGTACCACGCCAGCGACTATCCTTCCTTCGAGATCACGCCGGAACAGGTGCGTCGTTCGCGGCAGGGCTATTTCGCCAACATCTCCTATGTCGACGACAAGCTGGGCGAGATCCTGGATGTTCTCGAGCGCACCCGCATGGCCGACGACACCATCATCCTGTTCTGCTCGGACCACGGCGACATGCTCGGCGAGCGCGGCCTATGGTTCAAGATGAGCTTCTTCGAGGGCTCGGCGCGGGTGCCGCTGGTGATTGCCGGCAAGGGCGTTCACGCCGGGCTGATCGAGACGCCGGTTTCCAATCTTGACGTGGCGCCGACGCTTTGCGACCTCGCCGGCATCGACATCGCTGCAATCGCGCCGTGGACCGACGGCCAGTCGCTGCTGCCGCTCACCAAGGGGTTTGAGCGCACCGCGCCGGTGCTGATGGAATATGCGGCCGAAGGGTCCAACGCGCCCTTGGTGGCGATCCGCGACGGCAGATACAAATTCGTCCATTGCGAACTCGATCCGCCGCAACTGTTCGATCTCGAAGCCGATCCGCTCGAACGGGACAATCTGGTCGATGACGCGGCCAATGCGGGCCTGGTGGCGGCATTCATGGACAAGGTCCAGTCGCGCTGGGACATGGCCGGCTTCGACGCCGCTGTCCGCGAAAGCCAGGCGCGCCGCTGGGTCGTCTATCCGGCGCTGCGCAACGGCGCCTATTACCCCTGGGATTTCCAGCCGCTGCAAAAAGCGTCCGAGCGCTACATGCGCAATCACATGAACCTCGACAATCTCGAAGAGAGCAAAAGGTATCCGCGAGGCGAATGATGTCAGACCTTCTCGTCCCCTCCCTCGACCACCTCAAGCAGGCCTACGCCGTCACCTCCAGGGCGACGCAGATCACACCGCTGCTGGAATCGGCGGTACTGGCCCGCGAGACGGGTGCGGCCCGCGTCTTCATCAAGCCGGAATCGCTGCAATGGGCCGGATCGTTCAAGGTGCGCGGCGCCTATTGGCGCCTGAAGCAGCTTTCCACTGAAGAGGCCAGGAAAGGCGTCGTCGCCTACTCCTCCGGCAATTTCGCGCAAGGGCTGGCGGCTGCCGGCCAGGCGCTCGGCATTCCCGTCACCATCGTCATGCCGATCGACGCACCGACCGCCAAGCGTGATGCTACGGCCGGCTATGGCGCCCGCGTCGTGCTGACCGACCATGGCGAACGCGCGCGTGAGGAAGTCGCCGCCGCCAAGGCACGCGAGATCGCCGAGACCGAAGGCTTGGCCCTGCTGCATCCATTTGACGATCCGGAGATCGTTGCCGGCCAGGCGGGCGCCGGCCTCGAAGCGCTTGACCAACTCGAAGCCAAAGGCGCCAGCGCCGATCTTTTGTTCTGCTCGGTCGGTGGCGGTGGGCTGATCGGCGGCGTTTCGCTCGCCTTCCACTATCTGTCGCCCGCCACTGAGATCATCGGCGTCGAATCTGAAGGTTTCGACGGCATGGGCTCGTCGCTGGCACATGGCAGCATCGAGACGATGCCGATCGGGCCGAAGTCGATCTGCGACGGGCTGATGTCGCGACGGCCGGGCGACGCGCCTTTCGCGGCAGTCAAGACCGCCGGTGTTCGCGGCATCACCGTCGACGACCAATCGGTGCGCAGCGCCATGCGGATCGCCTTCGAGCGCATGAAGCTGGTGCTCGAGCCCTCGGGGGCCGCCTCGCTCGCCGCACTGCTCGGCGGCAAGGTGGATGTGAGGGGCAAGACCGCCTTTGTTGTGGCTACCGGCGGCAATGTCTCGCTCGCCGATTTCATGGCGCATATGAACGATGCTTGAAGCAGATTTCGTCATCATCGGCTCCGGCTCGGCCGGCTCGGCCATGGCCTATCGCCTGTCTGAAGACGGCAAGCATTCGGTCATCGTCATCGAATTCGGCGGCAGCGATATCGGGCCGCTGATCCAGATGCCGTCGGCGCTTTCGATCCCGCTCAACATGAGCCTCTATGACTGGGGCTTTGCCAGCGAGCCGGAGCCGCATCTCGGCGGCCGTGTGCTGGCGACACCGCGCGGCAAGGTGATCGGCGGCTCGTCCTCGATCAACGGTATGGTCTATGTGCGCGGCCACGCCCGCGATTTCGACCATTGGGCCGAAGAGGGTGCGGCCGGCTGGGGCTTCGCCGACGTGCTCCCCTATTTCAAGCGTATGGAAGATTCGGACGGCGGCGAGGATGGCTGGCGCGGCCACGGCGGGCCGCTGCATGTGCAGCGCGGCTCGCGTAAAAATCCGCTCTATGGCGCCTTTGTCGAGGCTGGTCGCCAGGCCGGGTTCGAACTGACCGACGACTACAATGGTTCCAAGCAGGAAGGGTTTGGGCCGATGGAGCAGACCATCAGCGGCGGCCGCCGCTGGTCGGCGGCATCAGCCTATCTGAAGCCGGCGCTGAAGCGCAAAAATGTGAGTCTGGTCAAGGGCTTTGCGCGGCGCGTGATCATCGAGAATCAACGCGCCATCGGCGTCGAGATCGAAGCTCACAAACAGATTCAGGTCGTTAAGGCGCGACGTGAGGTGATCGTCGCCGCATCGTCGATCAATTCGCCCAAGATACTGATGCTGTCCGGCATCGGCCCGGCCGAGCATTTGCGCGCAAACGGCATTCCGGTGGTGGCCGACCGGCCCGGTGTCGGCCGCAATCTGCAGGATCATATGGAGCTCTACATCCAGCAGGAATCATTGCTGCCGATCACGCTCAATTCGGTGCTGAACCCGTTCTCGAAAGCACTCATCGGAGCGCAGTGGTTGTTCCTCAAGACCGGGCTTGGCGCCACCAACCACTTCGAAGCGGCAGCCTTCGTGCGCTCGCGCGCCGGCGTCGACTACCCCGATATCCAGTACCATTTCATCCCGGCGGCAGTCCGCTATGACGGCAAGGCGGCTGCGAAATCGCACGGCTTCCAGGCGCATGTCGGACCGATGCGCTCGAAGTCGCGCGGTTCGGTGACGCTGCGTTCGCCGGACCCGAAATCCAAGCCGGTGATCCGCTTCAACTACATGTCGCATCCAGACGATTGGGCCGAGTTCCGCCACTGCATCAGGCTGACGCGCGAGATCTTCGGGCAGTCGGCGTTCGACCCCTATCGGGGCAAGGAAATCTCGCCGGGCAGCCACATGCAGTCGGACGACGAGCTCGACATCTTCATCCGCGATCATGCCGAGAGCGCCTACCATCCTTGCGGCACTTGCAAGATGGGCCGCGCCGACGACATGATGAGCGTCGTCGATCCGGAATGCCGGGTCATTGGCGTCGAAGGCTTGCGAGTCGCCGATTCCTCGATCTTCCCGCGCGTCACCAACGGCAATCTCAATGCGCCATCGATCATGACCGGGGAGAAGGCTTCCGATCACATCCTTGGCCGGACGCCGCTGGCGCCGTCCAACCAGGAACCATGGATCAATCCGAGCTGGCAGGCGTCGGACAGATAGAGCATGATCGTGACTGCACGATCATGCATGCCGCGAAGACGATTTGGAGACCTCCCATGCGCGCCCAGCCCACGGCATCGCACTATGTCAACGGACGCTACATCGAGGACGAAGGCGGCGCGCCGCTGCCGGTCATCTATCCGGCAACCGGTGAGACCATCGCCATGCTGCGTTCGGCAACGCCGAACGTGCTGGAACTCGCCGTCGAGGCGGCGCGGGCGGCGCAGCCCGCCTGGGCGCGGCTGAAGCCGGTCGAGCGCGGGCGCATCCTGCGCCGCGCCGCCGACATATTGCGCGCCCGCAACGCCGACCTCGCCCGCATCGAGACACTGGATACAGGCAAGGCGATCCAGGAAACGCTGGTGGCGGACGCCCCATCGGCAGCGGACTGCCTTGAATATTTCGGCGGTGCGGTTGCCGCCTACAATGGCGAGTCGGTCGATCTCGGCGGACCCTTCGCCTACACAAGGCGCGAAGCGCTCGGCGTCTGTGTCGGCATCGGCGCCTGGAACTACCCGATCCAGATCGCCGGCTGGAAATCGGCACCGGCGCTCGCCATGGGCAACGCCATGGTGTTCAAGCCATCGGAAAACACGCCGCTTTCAGCACTCGCATTGGCCGAGATCTACAGCGAGGCCGGGCTGCCTGACGGCCTGTTCAACGTGGTGCAAGGCTATGGCGATGTTGGCGCCGGGCTCGTCGGCCACGATGTCGTCGCCAAGGTCTCGGTGACCGGCTCGGTGCCGACCGGCCGCAAGGTGCTGTCGCTCGCCGGCTCGAAGATGAAGCACGCGACGATGGAGCTTGGCGGCAAGTCGCCGCTGATCGTGTTCGACGATGCCGACATCGAGAACGCCATTGGCGGCGCCATGCTCGGCAATTTCTATTCGACCGGGCAGATCTGTTCCAACGGCACGCGCGTCTTCGTGCAGAGCGGCATTCACGACCGCTTCGTCGAGCGTCTGATCGAGCGGACCAAGAAAATCCGCATCGGCGACCCGCTCGACCCCGAAACCCAGATGGGACCGCTGGTTTCCAAGGCGCAGCACTACAAGGTAGTGGGCTATATCGAGATCGGCAAGCAGGACGGAGCAACGCTTGCCTGTGGCGGCAACGTGCCTTCGCTGCAGGGTTTCCAGGGCGGATTCTTTGTCGAGCCAACGGTGTTCACCGGCGTCACCGACACAATGCGCATCGCCCGCGAGGAGATTTTCGGGCCTGTCATGAGCGTGCTGAAATTCGACGGTGAGGACGAGGTGATCAACCGCGCCAACGACACCGAATTCGGCCTTGCCGCCGGCGTCTTCACGCGTGACCTGCCGCGCGCCCACCGCGTCATTGCCGAGCTACAGGCCGGCACCTGCTGGATCAACGCCTATAATCTGACGCCGGTCGAAATCCCGTTCGGCGGCTTCAAACAGTCGGGCATCGGACGTGAGAATTCATTGGCGGCGCTGGCACTCTATTCGCAGCTGAAGTCGATCTATGTCGAGACCGGGGATGTGGCGAGCCCGTACTGATCAAGTCCTACGCCTTCGGATCGGCCGTCCCATCCAGATACTGGGTCAGCGCACAGACCAGGTGGTAGAAGATGCTGGCCGGCACGTCCGATGCCAGTGAGCGGCCGCGCTCGTCGATGCGGTCGATCCACAGGCCGAGCGGCGCCGGGTCGATGTGCCAGCGAAACAGCCGGCCGACGCGCGCTTCGATCTCGGGCTTCAGGTCCGGCCCGCCCGAACCATCCAGCGCGATAGCCGCCTTCACCGCTTCGGCCTGCGGCCAGCTGCGTGATATCAGGTCGAGCGGCAGGCCCTGCCGCGAGACGGCGCCATAGGCAAGGCCGGTGGCGCGGTTGAGGCCATTGGCAGTGGCCGACGCGTAAAGTTTTCTGGCAAAGCCGCTCAATTCGGCCTGGCCGCTGCGTCCAGCGAAATCGACCAGCAGCGAGGCCCACTCGAAATGGTGGCCAGGCTCGGTCCATGACCCTTTCTCTCCTGCGGATGGCTTCCATTCGGCATCGAAATACTCGCCAAGCGTCCAGCTTTCCGGATCGAAGAAATGACTTCGGAAGAGGTCGATGATGCGCGCTGCGCGGCGCAGATGGGCGCGCTCGCCAGTCGCCTGATGCCAAGCGAGGAAGGCCTCGAGCAGATGCATATGCGGGTTGGAGCGGCGCTCGCCTTTGCCGTCCGATGTCTCGAGGAAGCCGGTCATGCGGCTGTCTTCGAGATGCGCATCGAGAAAGGCGAAGGTTTCCTCGCCGAGGCGCAAGGCGTCTGGATTGCCAGACATATGCGCATGCGCGAGCGCCAGGAGCACGCAGGAATGATCGTAGGCATCCTCGGTGGCGTCGGCGACCGAGCCGTCGAC
>NZ_RZQI01001531.1:0-663 GCF_003998335.1 Mesorhizobium sp. M7A.F.Ca.CA.002.05.1.1
CCGATCCTCAATGTGCCGCCGTTGGCGAAGGTGCCGCCCGAATAGGTGTTGGTGCCGGTGAGGACGACCGTGCCGGTGCCGGATTTGACCAGGGAGCCGGTCCCGCCGAGGAGCGCCGACACGGTGCCGTTGCTCAAGGCGAAGCTGCCGGCGGTGCTCAGAGTGCCGTTGCGCAATTCCCCGCCCGTCAGCGTGAAGCCGGTGGCGGTCTGCGTCGTGGCGCCGAGATCGAGGATGCCTTGCGTAACGGACCAGGCCATGACCGTGCCCGGTGTGCCGGAAATAGTCCAGGTGCCGGTGCCGGACTTTTCCAGGATGCCGAAGCCCTGATACTGGGCGGAAGAGCCCGCCGCGCCCAATTGTGAAAGATCGAAGGAACCGCCGACCGAACCGCCGAGGCCGAATGTGTCGGCCGCGCTGAAGGCCTCCACAGTGCCGCTGACCACCGAGCCGGCGTGCAGTTCCAGCGTATTGACGCCACCGGTGAACTGGATCGCATGAGCCTGGGGACCGTTGCCGTCGATCGAGAATCCACCGGCGATGGTGCCGCTGTTGGTCACGGTGAGGCCTGCCCCGGCAATGCCGATCCCGCCAGATCCGGCGCGGTAGCGTGGATCGCCATAGCCGCTGGCGCCCCCCGTGCCGCCCTGCACGGTGCCGCTG
>NZ_RZQI01001532.1:0-660 GCF_003998335.1 Mesorhizobium sp. M7A.F.Ca.CA.002.05.1.1
TGTCGTTCCGCTTCTACGACAACCACAAGACCGGCCATCTCGTCGGCCGTGTCACCAAGGACCTCGAGGAGATCGGCGAGATCGCCCATCACGGCCCCGAGGACCTGTTCATCGCCATCATGACCTTCGCCGGCGCCTTCGTGCTGATGTTCACGGTCAACATGCATCTGGCGCTGATCACGGCGGTGATCGTGCCTCTGATCGCCTGGGTGACGATGCGCTACGGCGACCGCATGGAGCGCAACTGGCAGGCGCTGTACCGGCGTGTCGGCGATTTCAACGTCCGCATCGAGGAGAATGTCGGCGGCATGCGCGTCGTCCAGGCCTTCGCCAATGAGGAGCATGAGCGCACGCTGTTCGCGCATGACAACCAGCGCTACCGCCAGACCAAGCTCGACGCCTACCGCATCATGTCGGCCAGCAATTCGCTGAACTATATGGGCATAAGGCTGATCCAGCTCGTGGTCATGATCGCCGGCAGCTATCTCGTCATCACGGGAGGCCTCAGCAATGGCGGCTTCGTCGGCTTCCTGCTTTTGGTCGGAGTCTTCGTACGGCCGATAGAGAAGATCAACTCGGTGATCGAGACCTATCCCAAGGGTATTGCCGGCTTCCGGCGCTACACCGAGCTACTCGACACCGAACCCGACATTGCCGACC
>NZ_RZQI01001533.1:0-657 GCF_003998335.1 Mesorhizobium sp. M7A.F.Ca.CA.002.05.1.1
GTCCGTGTGCTGTCCCGCCAGCAGGTCTGGACTTCGCTGATCCTGATGCTGATGCTGATGATCGGCCAGTTCGGCCTGTTCACCTACATCACCCCGACACTGCTGGAAGTCACCGGGCTCGACGAGAACCTGGTGCCATGGGTGCTGCTGCTCAACGGCGTCGGTGCCACCCTGGGAGTCTTCCTCGGCGGCAAGCTCTCCGACTGGAAGCTGATGCCGTCATTGATCACCATGCTGGCCTTGCAGGCGGTGACGCTGGCCGTCATCTACGCCGTCAGCCCTTATCCCCTGCCGATGGTTGTGGCGATCGTCGTCTGGGGCGGCCTCAACTTCGCCATCGGCACACCGATCCAGACCCGCATCCTGGCCTGGACGGCGGACGCCTCGAACCTCGCCTCGTCGCTCATTCCGTCCGGCTTCAATGTCGGCATCGCGCTGGCCGCGTCGTTGGGCGCCGCGATGCTGAACAGCGGCTATGGCTACCGCAGCCTGCCGCTGCTCGGCGCCATAGCCATGCTGGTCGCCGTCGCGGTGGCGCTGGCATCCTATGTCTGGGAAGGGCGCAGCAACGCCACGCCGCCGCTGACGGCCCCAGCGGAATAGACCACTTCACCCGCGCCAGCGCAGCAGGCGCATGGCGTTGGCGGTGACCAGCAC
>NZ_RZQI01001534.1:0-656 GCF_003998335.1 Mesorhizobium sp. M7A.F.Ca.CA.002.05.1.1
CGCCATGCGCAAGCCGGGTTTTCGCCGCCGCATGGCCAAGCGGATCGCCGCCGACGAATGGCTGTTCCCCAACATCAATCGCGGCTGCGTGCTGCGCGTGTCGGAAACCGGCGAGATCATCGACGCGTTGTGGGACGAGGCCGGCGAAAACCATCCCTCGATCACCTCGACCTGCGAGCACAAGGGCTGGCTCTATCTGGGCGGCGTCTCCAACAACCGCATCGGCCGCGTTCGCATCGAAGGCGCCGATCCGCAATGGACGGCGCATGACGATTACTGGGGGAAGCGCTGATGGCGGGGTTAGGCACGTTCGTCCGCCGGCTGTTTTCGGCTGATGATGCCGGCATCAGCGTGCCGGCCATGGACGGCGTCTTCAAACCGGACAACCGTCTGGAAGAGGCGGAGCGGCTGCTGTCGCTTCCCGCCATCGACAATCTCGTTGCGTCGCCAGCGAGACTGCTGTGCAGCAGCGGCAACACGCTCTTTCGGATCGACCTTGGGAGAGCGGGCGCTTCGGCGGTCGCAATAGCGGAGTTCGCGGCGCCGATCAGCTTTGTCGCATCCGCGCCCGATGGCCGCCTTGCCGTCGGCATCGAGGGTGAGGGCCTGCAAATCGGGCAGCCGGGCACCTGGAGGCGCATCGGCTTGCCAGGCGG